>SMXR01000101.1 GCA_004356215.1 Alphaproteobacteria bacterium
GGTGCCGCCGGCAGCCAAAGCAAAGGTAAGGGGTTTAAGTTTCATCTAACCCCTCCCCCTTCTGGCGTGCGCGCCATGCGGTTTTAAAAAACGGTTGCGCCGGGTCAAGGCCAACACCATGCCCATGGAAAGTGCCAACGCCAGTGCCGAGGAACCGCCATAGCTGATAAACGGCAAGGTCATTCCCTTGGCCGGAATTACCGCAAGGTTGACGCCGATATTGATTAACGCCTGCGCCCCGAAAAGGACAATCAGTCCGCTTGCCGCCAGGACAATAAACGAGTCTTCCTCTTCCAAAAGGTGTGAAAGGCCACGGACAACAATCACGGTAAACAGGAATAAAATCCCAAGACAGGCCAGGGCGCCAAATTCTTCGCCGGCAACGGCAAAAATAAAATCGGAATGGGCATCGGGAAGAACTTTTTTTACGCTGCCCTCACCCGGGCCAAGGCCAAACCAACCGCCCGAACGGAATGCATTCAGGGCTGTATCTATCTGGTAACTATCGACGCTTTCAGGATTCAGGAACGCATCCAGGCGGGCCTGAACATGGGGAACCTGCCAATAGCCGACCGCAAGCGCACCAAGGCTTAAGCCGCCAAATACCCCGATCCATAACAGCGGTAATCCGGCAGCAATTAATTGTGCCGCAAAGACCGCGGAAATAAGAACTGCCTGACCAAAATCGGGCTGGAAAATGAGCCCGGCCAAGACAATAGCAAAGCCGCCAAGGGCAATTTTACGCCCGGGAAAACCTGGGGTTTTGAACTGTTCCGAAAGCATCCAGGCAGTGAAAACTACAAACGCGGGTTTGAGAAATTCTACCGGTTGCAAAGAAAAACCAGCAATATACAGCCATCTGGTCGCACCCTTTATTTCCGGGCCAAAGAAAAGCGTGGCGTAAAGCAAAAGCAAAGTGATCGGGAAAAGGATACAGGCCAAACGCCGGATGGTTTTAACTTGGGCCAGAGAGACCAGAAACATAACCCCGATAGCGGCGCTTAAGAATACAAACTGGCGCTGGGCGAAGTAGAAACTGGACAACCCAAGGCGTTCGGCCACTGCTGGACTGGCGGCAAATGTAAGCAACAAGCCAACGCTGATTAAAAGCAACAAAGCCAAAATCAGCCAGCGGTCGACGGTCCACCACCAGCGCGATAACATACTGTGATCTGAGCGGGCAAAAGAAATCATGCGTTGCCTCCCGCAATCAACTTGAGTGCCGCCTTGCGAAAGACCTCACCACGTTCTTCAAAATTTTTGAACTGGTCGAACGAGGCGCAGGCCGGCGCCAATAAAACCACGCCGCCTTTTTCCCTGGCCCCGGCGGCTGCGGCCTGCACCGCACTATCGAGGGTGCCGCAGTGTTCGAAATCTGCCTTGCCGGCCAGGAAATCGGCAAAAATGCTGTCATCCTCGCCAATCAGAAAAGCTTTTTTTACATTTTTCATGACCGGCATGAACATCTCCAGGCTTTCCTCTTTAAAGAGCCCGCCAACGATCCAGTAAATGTTTTCGAACGCTTCCAGGCTTCTGAGAGCTGAGCCGGTATTGCTGGCCTTGGAATCGTTTATGAAAAGAATGCCGTCCCGTTCGCCGACAATCTCCAAGCGATGGGGCAAGCCTTCAAAGGTCTGAAAGGCGGGCAGGATTTTTTCAGCCGCAACCCCCAGCTCGCGGGCCGCAGCATATACCGCGGCGGCGTTCTGGCCGTTGTGTTTGCCGCGCAATGCCCGGCCGTGACCCACTTCACCAATAGTTTTTGCGGCTTTCGCCGGTCCCGCCATGGCATCATACAGAATCCCGTCGACAACATAGACACCATTATCCAACGGTCCTTCACAGGAAATCGGGATGACTTTTTGTGACAGCGCGGCGGCCAGGCGCCTGCCGTAAAGATCATCGATCCCAATGATTGCGACCCCGTCCCGTGTTTGTAAATCAAATACCCGTTGTTTGGCAGCGACGTATCCATCCATCGACCCATGGCGATCAAGATGATCGGGGCTGATGTTCAAAAGAATGGCAATTTCAGGTTCCAGGCTTTCGGTTAAATCAAGTTGAAACGACGACATTTCAAATACATAAACCCCGCCTTCGGGCAAGGGGGTGATGTCAAGGACCGGAATACCGATGTTGCCGGCACCCAGGGCATCCAACCCGTTTTCGGTTAAGGTGTGAGCCAGCAGGGCGGTTGTTGTCGACTTGCCGTTGGTGCCGGTCACCGCCACAAGGCGGTGAACCGGCAAGGTATTTCTGGCTTTTTCAAACAATTCCATATCGCCCAAAACCGGGACACCGGCGACCTGGGCTTTTTTCACCAAGGGGTGTGGTTCGGGAAATGTCAGGGGAACCCCGGGGCTGACGATCAATGCCGCCAACGCTTCAAAACTTTCCTGGTAAAGGTCAACCGGGGGCTCAAGTGCCGCAGCCCTGGCCACCTCATCATCATCCCAAGGCAGGACTTTGGCGCCACCACCGGTAAGTGCGCGGCACGCGGCCAGGCCCGACCGGGCAAGACCGAAAACCCCGACTTTTTGATCTTTATATGCTCCCACCTCAATCATTTTTACCTCAATTTCAACGTCGATAGCCCTATCAGCGCCAGAACCAGCGCAATAATCCAAAAGCGAATAACAATGGTTTGTTCGGCCCAGCCCTTTTCCTCAAAATGATGATGCAAGGGCGCCATACGGAAAATCCGTTTCCCGGTCAGCTTGAACGAGGTGACTTGGGCAATGACCGAAACTGCTTCCAAAACGAACAGCCCGCCAATGATCACCAGCACCAGTTCGTGTTTGGTAATCACCGAAATTGTTCCCAAGGCGCCGCCCAGGGCCAACGATCCGGTATCGCCCATGAAGACCATCGCGGGTGGGGCGTTAAACCAGAGAAAGCCGAGGCCAGCGCCGATGATAGCGCCGCAAAAGACCGCCAGTTCGCCTGAGCCGGCAACCTGGGTGATTTGCAAATAATCAGAATAAACCGCATTGCCGACCAAGTATGAAATCAGGCCGAAGGCTGAAGCTGCAATAATAACCGGCATGATCGCCAGGCCATCGAGACCATCGGTCAGGTTTACCGCGTTTGAAGTACCAACGATAACAAAGGCAGCAAAGGGAATTGCAAACCAGCCAATATCGATCAGGAAATCCTTCAGGAACGGTACCGCAACGCCGGGGTTAATCAGCTTGAAAATAAAGTAGGCGGCGACAGCGGCAATCACCACCTCCAGGCCGAATTTCAGCTTTGCGCCAATCCCGCGGAACGAAGACTGGGTCACTTTTTGGTAATCATCAACGAAGCCGATCAGGCCGAAGCTGAGGGTTACCGCCAGGACAATCCAGACAAACTGGTTGGAAATATCCGCCCATAAAATGGTTGAAATGCCGAGTGAGATTAAAATCAGCAGGCCGCCCATGGTTGGGGTGCCCTGTTTTTCAAAAATGTGGCGTGAGGGGCCATCGGCACGGATTGGCTGGCCTTTTTTCTGTCTTGATTTCAACAGCCGGATAAATGGCCCGCCGAAAACCATTGAGATTATCAGCGCGGTCATCAACGCCCCACCAGTGCGAAAGGTGAGATAACGGAACAGGTTAAATAACCCGTAATCATCCGCCAATGGTGCCAATAAATTATACAGCACTTTTCATCCCCTTTATTCCGCTGCTGCGGCCGGCAAACCCCAGCCGCTGTCATTTTCGCTCATAGACATTTCATTCAGGTCATCAACAACTTCATCAAGCCGGGCGGCCCGCGATCCCTTTACCAAAATCAGGTCGCCTTTCCTGATGTCCTGGGCAAGCTTTTTGCTAATGCCTTTATTGTCCTCGAAAGTAAAACCACCGATGGTAGGTTTGACCGCCTCCAAGAGTGCCATCATCCCCGGCCCCTTGGCGTAAACCAGATTTACCCCGGCCGCTCTTAGATCTGCAGCCAGGCCAAGATGTTCAGCCTTTGAGGTTTTCCCCAATTCTTCCATATCGCCAAGGACGGCAATTTTCCGGCCGGTTTGGCGGGCAGGCCGCATTTTTTCAAAAACCTCCAACGCTGCTCTTAGCGACGCAGGGTTGGAATTATAACTTTCATCAACAACGTGAAATACGCCCCTTTGGGCATTGATCTCATAAACTTTTCCGCGCCCGGCCTGGGGTTCATAACTGGCCAGGGCGAGCCCGGCGAGGCCAAGGTCGCCGCGAAGCGCATCAACCGCCAGCAAAATGCCCAGCGAATTCATAACCCAGTGATGCCCGGGCATGGCCACCTTGTAGGTCAGCATTTCTTCGTTGACCTTGGCGGCCAGACACGAACAGTTTTGCAGATACGCGCTTTTAAGAATGCAGGCATCGGCGCTATCAGCGGCTTTGGAAAACGTCAGGATTTTTTTAATCCCGGCCTTTTTGGCTTTCTTTTTCAAAAGCTCAAAATGGGGATTGTCAAAATTCAAAATGGCAATTCCGCATGCCGGCATGCCAGCAAAGATCGCAGCTTTTTCTTTGGCAATTTCCACCTCATTTTTGAAAGCCGCTAAATGGCCCTTGCCAACCATGGTGATCAGGGCAACATCGGGACTGATTAAATGAGAGAGTGGGGCAATATCCCCCGGCGCATTCATGCCAACTTCAAAAACACCGTAGGCCGCGCCTCTGGGCATCCGCGCCAGCGACAGCGGCACCCCGATATGATTGTTGAAACTTCTGACGTTGGTATGGGTCTTGGCCTTTAATCTGAGCGCTTCATAAAGCACATCCTTGGTGCCGGTTTTCCCGGCCGTACCGGTGATCGCGATTATTTGCGCCCGGGTTCTTTTCCGGGCCGCCGCAGCCAATTCCAAAAGGGCTTTATAGGTATCGTCCACCCAGATCAAACGCGGGTCATTTTTTTGCACAGCCTTCGGCTTTTTTGAAACCAATGCTGCCGAGGCACCCATCTTAAAGGCACTCATAACAAATTCATGGCCATCTGTGACCGCACCTTTAAGGGCAATAAAAAGATCGCCCGGGGCCGCCTCACGGCTGTCAATCGCTACCCCGAAAACCGAGCTGGATCCGGTGCTGGCGCCCCCAACCGCCCGAATAATTTCATCGTATGTCCAAAGCGGGGTTGTCATTTCTGTTCCTCAATCATTTTGGCGATGGTCTCCTTGACCACTTCTTTATCGGAAAACGGCAGGACTTTGCCGGCCACGATCTGGCCGGTTTCATTACCTTTTCCAGTAATAAAAAGAACATCATCGGGCTTCATGGCGCGGATCCCGTAGCGAATGGCATCCCCGCGGTCGACAAATTCTTCGCCCATGGGACAGCCTTCCAGGATCTCCTGGCGAATTTCAAATGGGTTTTCATTCCGGGGATTGTCATCGGTAATATAAACATAATCGGCCAGCGCTTCGGCGACCCCGCCCATTTTTGGCCGCTTGGCGGTATCGCGTTCACCGCCACAGCCAAATACCAGGTGAAGCTTTCCGATGGTGTGATCACGCATGGAAAACAGGGCGTGTTTAAGACCATCAGGGGTGTGGGCATAGTCTATATAAACCTCGGCGCCATTAGGCGTGTCGGCAACTTTTTCCATGCGCCCGGTAACCCCCGCCAGGTAGAAAAATGTGTCGAATACTTTTTCCGCCGGAAACCCGCTGGCGATGACCATTCCCGCCGCCAGCAAAACATTATCTGCCTGGAAAAACCCGAGGACCGGCAGGAAAATGGAATGTTCCTTGCCCTTGTAAGTGAAAGTCATTTGCTGGCCGCTTTTTTCTGCAAAAGTATTTTTAAGGGTTATGTCGGCTTTAATCCGCCCGACGGTGATGACCTTTATTTTCTGGTCGGTCATCATTTTGATCAGGCGCTCGCCAAAGGGGCTGTCATTATTAATGACTGCGGTTCCTTGGTTATTTAAAACTTCGGAAAAAAGCCGTGCCTTGGCAGCAAAGTAATTCTCTTCATCGGCATGGTAATCCATATGATCCTGGGTCAGGTTGGTAAAGCCCGCCACTATAATATCGGCGCCATCAACCCGGTTTTGAACCAGGCCGTGGGACGAGGCTTCCAGAATAACGTGGCTGACATCATGGTCGGCCAACTCCTTTAAAGCCTTGTGCAAAACAATCGGATCCGGCGTGGTTAACCCGGTGGAGTAATTCAAACCATCGGCCATGACCCCTAGCGTTCCGATAGCAGCGGACTTTTTGCCCATGCGGAACCAAATCTGGCGGACAAAATGGCCAACAGAGGTTTTGCCGTTGGTGCCTGTGACCGCGGCGATAACTTTTGGTTGGGTGCCATAAAATTTTGCTACGATCTTGGCAAAGGCCCGGCGGGGATTTTCTTCCCTGATTAGAATTGTGTCTTTGATTTCTTTTTGGTCAGCATCAGCAAGGATTACGGCAGCGCCCTTTTTGATTGCTTCGCCAATAAAATTGCTGCCATCGGTTTTTTCACCCTTCAACGCAGCAAACAAAAACCCCGGCCCAACCTGTCGACTATCAAGGGCGACACCCTTGATATCAACCGCGGCGGTTTTCTTTTCGATCAACTCAGATAGCTGCATTCTATTCACTCTTTATAGCCCACCAAATTTATCGGGTGTCCGAAATCAGGTAGGCGATTTCCTGATATCCCCGCACCTCTTCGGTGATGGGTTTAACGCCCAAAAGCGGGGCAATTCTGGTAATAACGCGTTTAACAGCGGGGGCGGCAACCCAACCACCGCTGGAAAAATTGAAAGTCTTTTTTTGACCGACCGGTTCATCCAAAACGATCAACACCAGGAATTCGGGTTTATTCATTGGAAACACACCAACGAAAGAGGACATGGTCGCATTTTTCAGGTAGCCACCTACTCCGGGTTTTTCTGCCGTGCCGGTTTTACCGCCAACCAGGTAACCTGGAACATCGGCCTTGGAGCCGGTGCCCTCGGTAACTGCCAGGCGCATGAGCGTGCGCATCTTTGCACTGACTTCCTCCGAGAAAACCGGTATCCCTTGGCCGCGAAGATTGGCATCCTGTTTAATCAATGTGGCTGGAATAAGGTGTCCACCGTTTACGGTTGCGGCAATGGCGCTGGCCATTTGCAAGGGGCTGATGGCAATGCCGTGGCCATAGCCCGCGGTCATGGTATTGATGTCCCGCCAATAGCTTGGATAAATCGGGCGGCCAACTTCGGTAATTTCAATAAAGGGGGCGGTGAAAAGCCCCAGCTTACCAAAATATTCCTGTTGGGTATCAGTGCCAATATCCATAGCCATTTGTGCGGCCCCGATATTTGAAGAAAAAATAAAAATTTCCGGCACTGTCAAAATACGGTTTTTCGGATGATCGTCGCGGATCAGAAAACGTGAAATTTTCAACGGCTTGGTCACATCATAACGATCAGTCAATGTGATCGCTCCGGAATCAAGCCCCATTGCCACCGTCAAGGTTTTAAAAAGCGAGCCCAGTTCATACACCCCTTGGGCAGCCCGATTGAATTTTTGATCGTTGCTGGCGGCGGCTGGGAAATTGGGGTCAAAATCAGGCAACGACACCATCGCCAGAACTTCCCCGGTGTTGACATTCAGGACAATGCCAATGGCGGCCTTGGCTTCATAGGTTTGAAGCGCCCGCTCGATTTCATCCCGAAGCGCATGCTGAACCCGGGTATCAAGGGTCAGTTGTAATTTATCACCGGCCGATATTGGGGTACCCAACTGAATGTCAAAATAATGTTCAATACCGCCCAAGCCCTTGCCATCAACATCAACGTAACCAACGGCATGGGAAAACAAGGCACCGTGGGGATAAACCCGCTCTTCTTCGGTTTGAAAGAAGAACCCGGGAAGCCCCAGGGCATTGATCCGAACTTTTTGCTGGGGGGTTAGTTTACGGCGGACCCAGACAAAGCGTTTGTCCGATTTTAATTTTGACAGCAGCTTGGCATAGGCCAATTCAGGAATAACTGTCGCCAGTTTTTTAATCGCGGTTTCCGGGTTTTGGACTTTTCCAGGATCGGCATAAAGCGACGAGGTTTCAAGATTAGTGGCCAAAACCACCCCGTGGCGGTCAACGACATCGGCCCGGGCAGCTACATAAACCGGCAGTCCCCGCGCCCATTGGTCGCTTAATTGCTCTGAGGGAGAAAAACCCAAACCCACCATTCTTGCGCCCAAAAGAAAGAAAGCCCCTATAAAAAGGAAAACCGCAATCATCAAACGGTTGCGGACCGTCTCCATTATCAGCCTTGAGTTACCTTCGGGCCAGGTTTTTTCCCCCTTCTGGCTCATGGCTCATCTCTCGCTTCGGGGGGCTGGGCCATGCTCGCCTGAACAACTTCCCTGGCGGATTGAAAAGACCCCTGCCCGGCAGCCTTAAAAGGTGTGACATCAATATATCCGGGCACGCTATCAAACCAGGCAATAACCTGTCTAGAGTCCATCGGCCGCAGGGTTAGATACCGGCGGGCAAGATTTTGCAGGTATCCAGGGGAATTCAGGTATGTCCATTCCGCCTTCAATACCCGAAGGGCTTTTTGGTCTTCAAGATACTGGGCCCGCATTTCAGTCAACCTGGCTTCTTTTTGCTCAACCGAATATTTCAGATAAAAAAGTGCAGCCCCAGCTACAAAAATGAGAACTGTCGCGATGAATACCTTGGGCCCCATGCTTTCAGGCCCCTTCCTGGGAAAACTTCTTTTCCTGAGCAAAGCCAGATCTGGTGGCCACACGTAGGGACGCTGACCGGGCGCGGGGATTTGCAGCGATTTCCTCTTCGCTAGCTTTTATTCGTTTCTTCTGCGCCAAAATAAGGGTGGGCCCGCGCCATTTGCCGGGTGTTGCATCAGGAGGAGAGTGGCGCGAGCCCTGCGGGATATTCCCACTATTCTCGAAATAAAAATTTTTGACTATGCGATCCTCAAGCGAATGGAAGGAAACGACGGCGAGCCGCCCGCCTTCCCGCAAAAGCTTGAGGGACACATTTAAACCCTGGAGCAATTCATCCAGCTCCCGGTTGATATAAATTCTAAGCGCTTGAAAAACTTTTGTGGCGGGATGGGTCCGCCGGGCCGCCATCGATTTTTTGGCGCCCAGGGCATTAATTACAATTTTTGCCAGTTCGGTAGTGGTTTTTACCGGGGCTTCGGCCCGGGCTTTCACGATAAACCTGGCGATACGCCGTGAGGCGCGTTCTTCGCCAAAATTATAAAAGATATTGGCCAGGTCTTCTTCAGCATAGGTATTGACGACATCAGCGGCGGTTTCGCCCTTGCGGTCCATCCGCATATCCAGAGGACCCTCTTTCATAAATGAAAATCCCCGCTCGGCCTGGTCCAACTGGTAGGAAGAAACCCCAATATCCAGTGTAATCCCATCGACCGCTTCTTCGCCTTCGGCCTTAAGTAAATCATCCATGTTTGAGAATTTGCCGTGGAGAAGTTTAAGCCGGCCGGAAAATTCTTTTTCCAGCGCGCGGCCGCGCTCAATGGCATCGGGATCGCGATCGATGGCATAAACCTTGCAGTCGGCTGCATTCAGGATTGCCACTGAATAGCCGCCACCGCCAAAGGTGCCATCGACATAAATTTCGCCGTCCTTGGGGGCAAGCGCCTCAATAACTTCTTTGAGCAGGACGGGGATATGACTTTTTTTGTTGGTCATCATCCGCGGTCCTTGTTGCCGAGCGAGAGATTTCTTGCGATCGGGCCAAGCTTTCCAGCCTCCACTTTGGCAATTTCAAGCTGGACTTCATAATGTTTTTCATAAGCCGGGGGGTTCCAGATCTGGAATTTGTTGCCGAGTCCGACAAAGGTGGCGGCTTCGGTAATGTTTGCGTGTTCAAGGTATTCATTGGGAAGATGTATCCGGCCCTCGGGATCGAAACTCATTTGCGTAGCCTTGCCAAGGAGAACCGTTGCCAGCGCCTCGTTTTCATCCGAGAAAAAACCGAAATCACTGTGGATACGTTCGGACAACTGCTCCATAAAAGAAGTATCCGCGCCTTCGATGCAGGGGTGTTTGAATGATTTGTAGGCGATTATACCCTGGAAACCGTCGGGGCCTATATTAGCGCGAAACAGGGCGGGAACCGAAACCCGGCCTTTTATATCCACCTTGTTGGTGGTTGTTGAAAGGAATTTTAACACTCCTCCGGTCCACTCCTCTAAACCCGCTTTATCCAGCGTACTTTTTGTTTGCTCCCACCAGACATACCCACGGGTCTGGTTTGTACGCGCCTTATGGATGAATATGGGATATCATGGGATTTTATGGGCGTCAATGGGAAACCGCAAAAAAATGGCAGAAAACTAAGGTATTAACAAAAGGTTAATTTGGGAAAACCCCCCACCGCCCAGGTAAAACCGCCGACAATTCATGGATCAATTTTTCTCTTTTCCTTGACATAATTTTTAAATATATGACGGCCTGATGGTGCCGGTGCTATGGAAGTGCAACGCCCCGAAAAGAAGAAGGATTGATGGTAGTAAGAAAAACAAAAGACGCTGCGGGAAACTTTTCGATCATGCTGTTCGACGGGGTTTGTAACTTTTGCTCGGGCTCGGTTTTATTCAGCCTCAAACGCCTGGATAACCCTGGGGTGCGTTTTTGCCCGATGCAAAGTCCGGCGGGTCAGGCGGTGCTGAAAAAACTGGGGTTTTCCTTAACCGACTACGAGACTTTCATCTTTATTGAAGAGGGCAAGGTTTATACCAAATCAGAAGCGGTTATCCTGCTTGGCAAAAACCTGAAGCGGCCATGGCCGGTGGTGGCGGGTTTAGTGGAATTATTTCCCAAAAATTTACTCGACTGGTTTTATATCCGGGTGGCTCGACACCGGTACAAAATTATGGGCAGGAAAAAGGAATGCCTTGTTCCTGGCCCCGAAATTATGAAATTTTTTATCCTAAAATAATTGAAGGTCAGACGGCCTGTAAGCCGGGTTCTGTCCGCATGCAAGCATGGGGATGGCTATTCATCTGGGACTGTTGTTACCAACAGCCTCGAGCAACCTACCCGGATGCGCGCCGGAGACGGCACATATACATCCCTATTTGGTCTTGCTCCCGGTGGGGTTTACCGTGCCGCTTCTGTTACCAGAAGCGCGGTGCGCTCTTACCGCACCATTTCACCCTTACCTATTGCTAGGCGGTATATTTTCTGTGGCACTTTCCCTCAGGTTGCCCTGGCCGGGGGTTACCCGGCACCGTGTCTCCGTGGAGCCCGGACTTTCCTCTGCGTATAAGCAGCAGCCATCCGGCCGTCTGACCTGCGGACTATGTAAGGTTATCTACCTTCCCAGTCAAGTTTTCCGCTTGCCTAAGGGACTAAGATGCGGCACATACTGGGGCCGGAAAATCTTACCCGCAACACTTTGGAACCAAAAAATGAAGCCACTTGTTTTTATAACTGGATTAACCTTAAGCGCATTTCTGTTAGCGGCTTGTGGCAAGGACAAAGCAGAACCCCTTGCCATAGAAGAGGCGGCGCTGGGGCCGAAAAGCAAGGACTTGATTAAAGACCTTCCCGATGATCTGTCCGGTGACAAGGCAAAAGCCCGGTACACCTCTGAAACCTTGCGGGGCGAAGACGAGGACGAAAAGTAAACCTAATAAATAAATGTCGTTTTTCCTGCCTCATTCGATGTTTCCTTTCATTTCCTGCTAGACCGACTTAAAAGTAATGTTTCTGTTTGACACCCAAGGTTTTGGGCCGGGGTTATAATTTATGGTCAAGGCGAAATTTATCGAAGGCTCATTGATGCGTCATATCCTTGTCATGACGCTGTCTTCAAGCGTGGGTCTGATTGCCCTCTTTATGGTTGATCTGGTCGATATTTATTTCCTCAGCTTGTTGCAAAACACATCAATTACCGCGGCCGTAGGGTTTGCCGGGAATGTCATGCTGCTGACCATTTCGGTTAACATCGGCCTGATGATCACGATGGGGGCGCTGGTGTCACGCAGCATCGGCGGACGCCAGGTCTTGAAGGCGAAGCGGGTGGCAACCAACGTTTTTGTTTTCGGGTTTTTACTGGCGCTGGTTCTGGCCAGCGTTTTACTGATTTTCATTGATCCCTTTTTGAGCTTGATCGGGGCTGAGGGCGAAGCCAAGGTCCAGGCGTTGCGCTATCTCTATATTCTGTTGCCCTCGGTGCCGTTTTTTGCCCTTTCGATGTGCGGCAATGGCGTGCTCAGGGGCTTGGGAGATGCCCGGCGTGCGATGTATGTGACCCTTTCCGGGGCCATAGTAAATGCAATCCTTGATCCGATTTTTATCTTCGGGCTGGGGCTTGAAATCAGGGGGGCTGCCATCGCCACATTGATCGCCCGCCTGACCATGGTTGGCGTGGCGCTGTATGGCGCGATTTATGTCCACCGCATGATCACACCTTTCAATTTCCAGCGTTTCAAAAATTTCCTGAAACCCATCCTGAATATTGCCGTTCCGAGCATTTTGACCAACATCGTTACCCCGGTGGGTGCAATTTACATTATTGCCTTGATCGCAAATTATGGCGATGCCGCGGTGGCCGGCGCCTCAATTATCAACCGGTTGTCGCCGGTTGTTTTCAGTGTTTTATTTTCACTTTCAGGCGCTGTCGGACCAATTTTTGGACAAAACCTGGGGGCGTTGAATTTCCACCGCATCCGCGCAACCTTCCTGAACAGCCTTCAGTTTGCCAGTATTTACGTTCTCGGCGCCGCGGTTCTTTTATTCTTTGCCCAGGATTTTATTGTCTGGGCATTCAAGGTCAGTGGCGAGAGCGCAGATCTGATCAAGTTTTTCTGCACCTGGCTGGCACTTCCGTTTGTGTTTCAGGCCGCCCAGTTTGTTGTCAATGCCGGTTTCAACAACCTCGGCAAGCCGATCTATGCCACCTGGTTAAATTTCGGCAAGATCTTTATCGGCACGATTCCTTTTGCCTATTTTGGCGGGGTTTGGTTCGGGGTTTACGGGGTGCTGACCGGGCCCGCGATTGGGGCGGCTATTTTCGGGATTATTGCCAGTATCTTCCTGCTGCTTTACACCCGCAATCTGGAAGCCAACCTGACCGGCAAAAAGAAAGCCGCCTAAAGCAGGGCGCGAAGCCGCCCCCAGGTCACCTCATCCGCCACGCCATCAACCTTTTCCGGCTGCCAGTGGCGCTGGAATGCCTTGATGATTTTCTCTAGGGGCGCACCCGGGTCATAACCGAATTGCGTCATCAAGTCCCGCAAGATCATCTGGTCTGCCGGTTTTGACGGCCCTGACTTGTTTGGCCAACGTCCGATCCCCTCCCGCGCCAACCGCTTCCAGGGGAATAATTCTCCAGGGTCATCCTTGCGCGCCGGGGCGACATCGGAATGGCCCAGAACCCGGCCGGCGGGAATCTCATGACGTCCTAAAATATCCTTAGCCAGGGTAATCAGACTAAAAACCTGGGGTTCGGGAAAGGGCACATATCCAAAGCCATGGCCGGGGTTGTGGATTTCAATCCCAATCGCCACGGAATTGATATCGGTTTCACCCTGCCAATACGCCAAACCGGCGTGCCAGGCACGTTTGCCCTCTTCCACTAAAACTGTGATGGCGCCATTGGTATCTATCAGGTAGTGGGCGCTGACCTTGGTTTTTGGATCGCACATGCGCGCAAGTGCAGCTTCAGCCGCCTCCATCCCGGTATAGTGCAACACCAGCATGTTGGGCACGCCTTCACCAAAGCGGTTATCAAAATTGGGGCTTGGGCGGTGCTGCATTATTCAGTCTCCGGTAGCGCTGGATTGGCGTCAACGGTTTTTCTTCTTTTCCGGAAAACTATGACACCAACACCAATAAACGTCAAAAGTCCGCCAATCCACATTTTCAATGTTAGAATCTCA
>SMXR01000102.1 GCA_004356215.1 Alphaproteobacteria bacterium
CCGCCTAGTCCTGTTTCAGAACCGTAAGGGTAAACTCTTCGCCCGATCTTTCGACCCTATAAAGCCGGTCGTATTCGCTTTCTTCCATAGGCTCGGTTACATGACCGGATAACAGGGCAGTCAACTCAGGTGTGGTATTGGAATGCCCCGATATAACGATGACACCGTCAATTTCTTTCAGACTGTCGGCAAAGCCCGGCAGGTCTCTTGGGTCATAAATTTCAATTGCAACTCCGGTGGCGGCCGATAAAGGGGCTACAGTTTCGCGGGTGCGGATGTAATCGGATGAAAAAATCCTGGTGACGCCGGTATCTTCCAGCAATTCCACCAGGTTTTCAGCACGCGTTATCCCTTCATCGGTCAGGCCCGGGTCGCGCGGGTTTTCACCGCCTTCGATTTTTTCGGCATGGCGGAAAAGATAATAAACTGCCTCACCGGCAAACGCGGTGGCAGGAGCCAAAAAGGAAAAAACAAGAAATAGCGCTGCAATAAATTTTAGAGGTTTCATTAAAACAGCTCCTTCCAATCTGGCTATTAAGGATACCGGGTCCGGTTTTGGCAAGAATTATTTGAAACGAAATACGTCGGGTGTTTCCTGATTTACTTGTGCCTTTTACTGTTGTATTGCATTTTATATTATTCCAAGGGAGGGGACCATGCCTGAAGACATGAGCGAACAAGCCCAAGAAATTTATGGCATTCTAATTGAGATGGCGATCACCCACGGGATGTCGGTCATTTATGCAATTGTAATACTCCTTGTCGGGTTTTGGTTCGCCACCAGGACCAAAAACCTAGTCGTCCGTAGCATGCGGAAATCGAAGAAGATCGACGAGACCATCATCATTTTTGCCGGCAGCATCGTCCGTTACCTGGTCATTATTTTCACCGTAATGGCGGTACTCGATCAGTTCGGGGTGGAAACCACATCCTTGATCGCGCTTATTGGCGCCGCCGGTCTGGCCATCGGCTTTGCCCTCCAGGGGACATTGTCCAATATCGCCGCTGGCGTGATGCTTTTATTCTTCCGGCCCTTTAAAGTTGGCCAGTACGTTGATATTGGCGGCACCGCTGGAACGGTTAGAGGCATTGGCCTTTTTACTACTGAGATGGATGCCGGGGATAACGTCCGCATCATCGTCCCCAACGCCAACATTTGGGGAGCTTCGATTAAAAATTTCAGCCACAACAAAACCCGCCGGGTCCAGATTGATATAGGAATTGGCTACGGTGATGATATCAAAAAAGCACTTAAAGTTGCGGTAAGCGTTTGTAAGAAAGACAAACGGGTTCATCAGGATCCGGCCCCGATGGCCTGGGTTGCCGGCCTTGGTGCCAGTTCGGTTGATCTTCTGGTTCGGGCCTGGTGCGATGCCGCTGATCTCCGGAACGTGAAATCCGACCTCACCCAGGCGATCAAGGAAGCCTATGATAAAGAAGGCATCGAAATTCCCTACCCGCAAACGGTTATCCATCAGGCAAATTAAATTTTTTCCAAAAAAGATTTCTAAGGGGCCTTCGGGCCCTTTTTTTTAAATTGAAATTTTCTTAAAGTAAAACCACAAAATTTTTATATAAATTTTAAGTATTGATGTACTAAGGTGGCCGTTAGAATAACTTAACAAATAATCATTATGATCAAATTGCTGTTAATAGACCCTACTGAGGCCACCCGGCTTGATACCCTGAAGGCTTTGAAAAAGACAAAGCTGAAGATGAAAGTCGCCGAGGCCGCCACACCCAAGGAAGGGCTTGCCCAACTTTCCGATGGAAAATTCGATTGCGCCATTGTCGCCGCCGGTGCCAAAAATAAATTCATCCTGAAGGCCATGGAAAAGCTGGCGAGCACCAGTTCCCCTAAAAATATCCCGATTATTATGCTGATAGACAAGGGTGGGGAAAGCAACGCCCTCAAGTTTTTAAAAAACAACACCCTGGATTATTTGTGCCGGGACCAGGCCACCCCTGAGAATTTGACCCGCGCGATCACCAAGGCCCAGGCCCTAGGTGCGCTAAACCTGAAATTAAAAAAGACCCAGGAAAAACTGAAAAACGCCGGGGAAAATAAGTCTGCCAGTGACCTGACCGGGGAAATCGCCCACGATTTTAACAATTTGCTGACCTCAATTATCGCCAGCCTGAGGATGGCGTGCCAGGAAAAGGTCTCGGAAAAGGCTGAAAAGCACATCAAGGAGGCCACCGAAGCGGCCAAACGCGGGGCCGACCTGACCTTTGATTTACTGTCTTTTTCCCAGCAAATGGACCTGACTTCCCGGGTTATCGAGCCCAACCAGATTGCCAAGGGGGTGGAGGGCCGGATCCAGAAGGAATTGGGCACCACCCGGGATTTCACGCTTAAGCCATCGTTCAAACGCTTAAGGGTTTTTGTCGACCCGATCGAATTTGAAACCGCCCTGGTAAATCTTGCCAAAAACGCCTGCGAAGCCATCAATGATTACGGCCATGTCACCATTGCGGTGTCCCGCGCCGAGGTAGACGGCAGCCGCGGGGGCGAAGAGGATTACATCCCCGGGTCTTATGTCTTGATAGAAGTGATGGATACCGGCATTGGCATGACCGAAGCCATGCAGAAAAAAGCCCTGGACCCGATGTTCACAACCAAAAAAAACCAGGAGGGCGCCGGGGTTGGCCTGAGCACCGCCTTGGGGTTTATCGAACAGTCAGACGGGTATATGAAAATCGAAAGTGAATTTGGCCACGGTACCAATATTAAATTATTTTTGCCGATCAGTGAAAAAATTGAAGAAAAAGACGGGTTGGAAGGGGGCAAGATTAGCGCCTCTGATCTGGACGGCAAAGGCAAAACGGTCCTGCTGGTGGAAGATGACCAAAATGTCCTTAACGTCGTTGGCCAGGCCCTGAAAGCCAAGAATTATACCGTGCTTATGGCCCCGGATGGCGATGAAGCGATAGAAATTATCTTAGGGACCAGAAAAATTAACCTTCTTGTCACCGACGTTTTCCTGCCCAATAACCTAAGCGGCAAGGAAGTTGCCAAAAATTTCCATCACAAGTTTCCCCATGGCGGCATCATTTATGTTTCCGGCTACCACGAAGATGTCGTCCGTGAAAAAATTTCCCTCGGGGCTGATGGCGAAGTCATCTCCAAGCCTTATGAAATTAATTCCCTATTGGTTAAAATGGCTAAATTAAGCAAGGGTAACTAACCTGTCCCTATAAATCTTAGTTAACGACGTCCGCTTGTTGCTAAAAGCGGAAACTCTTGTTCGTCTGAAAAAGTCCAATTTTTGAAATAATCATATTTTGCCAGCGGTTTGGTGTATAAAGAATTCTCAAAAAATAAGGATAATGTCAAACCCACCAAAAGAGGGGAACAATACGCCACTGGTTTTCGCTTCCTGTGAGAAGCCCCGGAACAATTCCCCAAAGGACTATTAAATTTCCCGGCTGTGGCAGGGCGGAAGGAAACGGAAAAATGCAAGGACCAAACAAAAAACGTAAGATCGTATGTGTACTCTATGATGACCCTGAGGACGGTTATCCGCCGAAGTATGCGCGCGATGGCATTCCAAAGCTTGCGGGGTACCCGGACGGACAGTCGTTGCCTTCGCCAAGCGGCATCGATTTTACCCCCGGCGACCTCCTCGGTTGTGTCTCAGGGGAGCTCGGGTTGCGAAGCTTTCTGGAAGAGCGCGGTCACAATTTCGTCGTAATGTCCGACAAGGACGGCGCGGATTCGGCGTTCGAGAAGGAACTGGTTGACGCCGACGTCGTGATTTCTCAACCATTCTGGCCGGCGTATCTGACCTCCGAACGGATTGCGAAAGCTCCCAATCTCAAGATGGCAATCACTGCCGGGATCGGCTCGGACCATGTTGATTTACAGGCCGCGATCGACAAAAACATGACTGTGTGCGAGGTCACCTTTTGTAACAGCATCAGCGTTTCGGAGCACACCGTCATGATGATCCTGGCGCTTGTGCGTGATTACATCCCCCAGTACGGTTGGGTCATAAAAGGTGGATGGAATATAGCCGATGCAGTTGCCAGGTCGTACGATGTCGAAGGCATGAGTATCGGCGTCCTCGGTGCCGGGCGCATTGGATTTGCCGTACTCAAGCGCATGAAGCCATTTGATGTGCAACTTCACTATACAGATCGACACCGGCTTCCGGCCGAGGTCGAAAAAGAGTTTGACCTCACATTTCATGAGGATGTGGAATCGCTGGTACAGGCTTGCGACATCGTGAGCATTCACTGCCCGCTTCACCCAGAAACAGAACATCTTTTTGACCAGAAATTGATAAGCAAGATGAAACGTGGTTCATATATCGTAAATACCGCTCGAGGAAAAATCTGTGATAGGGACGCCGTTGCAAAAGCGCTGGAGACGGGTCAGCTGGCGGGCTACGCGGGCGATGTATGGTTTCCGCAGCCACCGCCCCAGGACCATCCATGGCGGCGTATGCCCCACCACGCAATGACACCGCACACCTCTGGAACGACGCTTGCGGCTCAGGCACGTTACGCTGCAGGTGTAAGGGAGATCCTGGAATGCTGGTTTGATGGGAAACCGATAAGGGATGAATATCTGATCGTACAAGGCGGAAAACTGGCCGGCGCAGGCGCACATTCATACAGTGAGGGAGACGCCACCGGCGGATCGGATGAGGCCGCCAAATTCAAGACTGGCGGTCAATAGACGGAGCCAAGGGGAGAATTGAGCATTAAAGCAGAACCAATCTATTTTCCTAAGTGAGCTCATGGCAGGTTTAGGCAAATCAATTAAATCTTGCAAAACCCCGGCTTAATCGCGGAGGGAGCTGTCGCCATCAAACCAGTCGCTAGCGTAAAATCCCTATTTGGTATGAAAAATTCAGGGAAAAATAGGCTTTCAGGCCGTCCAAAACTCTTTTTTATTCAACATATTCATCTTGTTAATAACTTTTGGAGAAATTAAAGTAAGTTATTGTGGAATGTTTGGGGATCACCCATAGCCTTTAACGGCATCATTCTGTAAGAAACCCTAGAAAAAAACTGGACTAACTAAAATGAGGAGTGGTCGATGGCGAAGGTGTTTTTAAGCGATATAGAAATCGCGCGCGCAAACAAGATGCAAAAAATCGACAAAATTGCTGAAAAACTGGATATACCCGAAACCGGTTTGCATCACTTCGGCCGCCACAAGGCCAAGGTCACTTTTGATCAGATGGAGGCCCTCCAGTCACGTCCCGACGGGAAGATCATCCTGGTGTCGGCGATCACACCGACCCCCGCGGGAGAGGGCAAGACAACCACATCTGTTGGTTTGGGTGACGCGTTACAGAAAATTGGCAAGAGCGTTGCTATTTGCATACGGGAAGCATCAATGGGCCCGTGTTTTGGTATGAAGGGTGGCGCCGCCGGCGGCGGCCAGGCCCAGGTTGTCCCGATGGAAGAAATCAATTTGCATTTCACAGGTGATATGCACGCCATTACCGCCGCGAACAACCTGTTGGCGGCAATGGTTGACAATCATATATACTGGTCGAACAAAGAAGCCCTTGATCCCAGGCGCATCACTGTGCGGCGCGCGGTTGATATGAATGACCGGGCGCTTCGTGAAATTACCAACTCGTTGGGCGGCGTAGCCAACGGTTTCCCACGCTCCGATGGTTTTGATATCACCGCCGCATCCGAGGTCATGGCGGTCTTTTGTTTGGCATCAGACCTGGGTGATTTGAAACGACGTTTGGGAAATATTATAATCGGCTACACCCGAAATCGCGTACCCGTCCGTGCCTCATCGATTAAGGCGGATGGCGCCATGACCGTTTTGTTGAAAGAGGCGTTCCAGCCGAATCTTGTACAGACATTGGAAAAGACTCCGGCGTTTATCCACGGCGGGCCTTTCGGCAATATTGCCCATGGATGCAATAGCATAATCGCCACCAAAACCGCGTTAAAGACGGCTGATTATGTGGTGACCGAGGCTGGTTTTGGCTCTGACCTCGGGGTCGAAAAATTTGTCAATATTAAGTGTCGCAAGGCAGGTATTGAACCCAGTGTGATTGTACTGGTTGCAACCGTGCGCGCCCTGAAATCACATGGCGGGGTCGAAAAGGGTGACTTGGCAAAAGAAAACGTTGCGGCCCTGATCAAGGGCGGAGACAACCTCGCTCATCACATTGCAAATGTTAAGGCCTTTGGTGTGCCGGTCGTTGTGGCGCTTAACCGCTTCCTTTCGGATACCAATGCCGAGGTGGCTGCGGTTAACCAATTGTGCGCCGAAAATAATGCTGAGGTAGTTGAATGCACCCACTGGGAACACGGCGGCGCGGGGGCCGAGACCCTGGCGCATAAAGTGGTTGATTTGATCGATAATGCCGGACCTTCCAAGTTCCGGCTGACCTATCCGGATAAAATGGGT
Organism: Alphaproteobacteria bacterium; assembly: GCA_004356215.1. Lineage (GTDB taxonomy): Bacteria > Pseudomonadota > Alphaproteobacteria > Sphingomonadales > SMXR01 > SMXR01. The sequence goes on from SMXR01000102.1 coordinate 6,392, forward strand.
TTGTGGAATAAGGTGCGTACCGTGGCCCAGAACGTCTACGGGGCGCAGGGCATCATTGGCGATAAATCCGTTCGCAAGGCATTTGAAGCGGCAGAAGCCAACGGGTTTGGGAAATACCCGGTTTGTATTGCCAAAACCCAGTATTCGTTCTCAAGCGATCCAAACCTGAAAGGCACGGGCACCTCTCTTCTACTTCCAATTCG
>SMXR01000103.1 GCA_004356215.1 Alphaproteobacteria bacterium
TCCAAAAAAGAATCGCAACAAAAATGAAAAAAGCTACCCCAACCCAAAAAGTTGGATCATTCACTATTGCGCTTAACTTTTCCATTTCCAATCCCCTTAAGGGCCAATCTCAGCTTTGACTGCCGCTTTAACATTGGCAGAAGCCGGTTTCTTCCCGGACAGCTGGGCCACGATGGAAACACACGCCCCGGTCGCGATCGCTTCCAAATCCTTCATGGTGGTGGCCTTGGCTTTTATGATGTTGGCTTCGGCTTTTGCCAGTTTTGCATCTGTCCTGGCACTCATCTCAGCCTGCTTTTCATCCAACTTTGCACCAAGCCGCCCCCGTTCCTGCCGCAGATGGGCTTGGGCTTCGGCCCGGGCCTTTGCGGTCAACCGGTCATAGTCAGCTTCAAGTTTTTCGCTATCAGCCTTGAACTTCTCAGCCTGTTCCAGGTCACCATCTAAACGATTTTGCCGCTCTTCCAAAATCTCACCAACCCGCGGTAAAGCAAACCGCGCCATAAGAAAATACAGGGCTGAAAACGTAATCAGCAGCCAGAAAACCTGGGGCAGGAAAGTCGATATATCTAATTGCGGCATGGCTTGATCCAAAAGCAGTGTTTTTTAAAAACCAAACAACAGGATCAGCGCAATAACCAGGCCAAACAGACCAGTGGCTTCCGCCAGGGCAAAGCCGAGGAGTAGGTTGGTGCGTTGTCCGTCGGCGGCAGAGGGGTTCCTGAGAGCGCCCGAGAGATAACTCCCAAAAATGTTCCCGATACCGATACCCGCACCAATAAGGGCGGTACAGGCAAGGCCGGCTCCGATAAGTTTTGCTGCTTCAGCTTCCATGATATTATCCTTTCTAGTTGGTACTCAATTTAATGTTGTATGTGATAGGCATCGTTCAGGTAAATGCAGGTTAGAATGGCAAATACATAGGCCTGCAAAACCGCAATAATAACTTCCAGTCCGGTCAATGCGGTGATAAAGGCCAGCGGGATAATCCCGCCAATCCCATACGTTGCCGCTCCCAGGCTGATGACAAACCCGGCAATCACCTTCAGCATGGTATGGCCCGCCATCATATTGGCAAAAAGCCTGACCGACAGGCTGACCGGGCGGGTCAGGTAGGAAATAAACTCAATCACCACCAACAGCGGTGCCAGGAAAATCGGCACACCTGGGGGCAAAAACATGGTGAAAAATTTAAACCCGTTCTTGTAAAAACTCAAAATGGTGACAGTCACAAAAATAAAAGCGGCAAAGGTAAAAGTAACGATAATGTGGCTTGTCACGGTAAATGTGTAGGGGATCATCCCCATCAGGTTGGCCACCAGAATAAACATAAAAAGCGAAAATATGAACGGGAAAAACCGCCGTGCCTCGGGGCCCACTGTATCATACAGCATGTTCGAAATAAATTCGTACACCAGCTCTACCATCGACTGCCACCGGCCTGGAACTGCACTGGCATGGCGCATACCACCGGCGACAAATATCCAGATGCTGAGAACGATCAGGGTCATATAAAACGCGGAATTTGTGAATGACAAATTGAAATCCCCGAAATACATCGGGATCCACTCAACGATTTCAAATTGTTCAAGGGGACTATGTTGTTCTGCCGCCACGGTGCTTATTCAACCCTCTAATTTTGATCCTCTGACGGGGGGTGATTCCCCATCTTTTGCGCCGCTTTGTATACGTTCATAAAGCCCGCCGCAACCCCTAAGAAAAAGAAAAGTATCATTAACCACGGGGCGGTTCCAAGCCACTGATCAAGCAGGTATCCTATAAACCCACCAATGACGACTGCAATGACCAATTCCATGCCAATTCTATACGCCTGACCGAAGGCAGAATCGGCTTTTTCCTTAGGCTTAGGGGACATCGCTTCTTTTTGTACCTGGGCTTTTTCCAAGCGTTTATCAAGCGCGTCCAGGCGAGTTTTGTCAGCTTTATCGGTCATGGCAAATTTAAGGATTTAACCTTAGGCGAAGGCGCGCATTTCTTCAACCTTTTGCAGGTCAACAGAAACCAGTTGGCTTACGCCCTGTTCGCCCATGGTAACCCCATAAAGACGTTCCATTCTGGCCATCGTAATTGCGTTATGGGTGACGATCAAAAATTTGGTTTCAGTGCGTTCGCCAATTTCATCCAGCAGGTCACAAAACCGCTCGACATTGGCATCATCCAAGGGCGCATCAACCTCATCGAGAACACACACCGGCGCCGGGTTAGTCAAAAAGACCGCAAAAATTAGCGTGATAGCGGTCAGCGCCTGTTCGCCGCCTGATAACAGCGAGCGGTGCAGAAGCTTTTTCCCGGGCGGACTGGCCATAATATCCAGCCCGGCTTCCAGCGGGTCATCCGCTTCTGTCAACACCAGGTGGGCGTGTCCGCCGTTGAAAATTTTGGCAAACAGGTCACCAAAATTTTTATTTACGGTCTCGAACGCCTCAAGCATTTTCTGCCGACCCTCCCGGTTCAGCGATCCAATGCTGGCCCTAAGGCCCCGGATAGCGCCTTCGAGGTCAACTTTTTCGGTGGTCAGACGTTCCACTTCGGCAATCATTTCCTCCAGCTCGATATCAGCGCGCAGGTTAACCGCCCCCAGCCGTTCACGCTCGGCCTTCAGACGTTCAAGTTTTATTTCGGCAGCTTCGGCATCGGCCAATTTTTCAAGTTGCTTTTCGCTAACCTCGGCGGTCTCGATAATATCGCCTGCGGCGCAGCGGAAGGTTTCCTCAATAATCCCACCCAGTTCGATTTGACGTTCGCTGATGCTTTCGAAGTGCGATTGCTGGCGCACCATGTCTTCCCTGATTTCTGAAAGGGTTGCGCTGGCGCTCTTGAGGTCGCGGTCTTTTTCGTTGGCGGCATTGTCAATTTTTGCCAGATTATCACGAGCCGTCCGGCAGACATCTTCAGTCTTTGACATGACATCCATCAAAGCGCCGCGGCGTTCTTCAAACCGGATGGGGCTTTGATCCAGTTCACCCAGGGCGGTCAGGGTTTCTTCCTTGCGGCCTCCCAGTTCTTCCATCTGGGCCACAGCGGCTGATGCCCGTTCACCCCAGGCGGCGCTTTCGCGGACCAGCGATGCCAACCGCGCTTCTTTTTCATCACGAATTTGGCGCCAGGTTTCAAACCTGGATCGCGCCACCGCCAGTTTTTCGCGGATGCCTTCCATTTGGGTTCGGGCCACCGCCAAATCTTTTTCAAGGCCGGTATCTTCGCCAAGAGTCTTAATTTCAGTTTCAAGCGCAATCGCCCTGTCACGGGTTTCCTCAAGGTCGATTTCCATCCTGCCTAAGCCTTCTTTCAGGGCGGCGCTGCGTTCAGCGGATTTAATCCCTTCCGATTCAGCTTCGGAAATATTCTCACGCTCCTGGCTATAGCGGGTGTTTACATCCTGATACTCATTCCTGAGCATTGCTTCCTGGTCCTTGCAAGCAGCCAGAGTGGTTTCTTTTTCCGTTAGGGCGCCAGACATTTGTTCGACCAGGTCGCGCACCAGACTTTCTTTTTTCTCTAATCTTTCCAGCCTGTTTTTTTGCTGTAATTTCATCGCCGCCTTGGTCGGCGCTTTCGCCGTTTTAACCAACCCGTCCCAGCGCCACAGAGTGCCGCCCTTTGAGACCAAACGCTGGCCAGGCAGAAGGGCGGCCATCAAGCTCTCGCCATCCTCAACCACCCCAACCTGGCTGAGGCGCCGGTCAAGGGCTGCGGGTGCTGTAATCAAATCACATAAAGGTTTTGCGCCGCCGGGCAAAGCGGGGGCATTACCCAGGCTTGAAAGTGTCCGCCAAGCAAAGGGACCATCAACGCTAATCGGGGCGTCCAGATCATCGCCCAGGGCTGCCCCGAGGGCGGCTTCATACCCGGGTTCGATTTTCATCGCCGCGGCAACCGGATTTACTTCCTGATTGATGTCATCGGCCAAAAGAGATTTTAGGGCAATTGCTTCACCCTCAAGCGCGGAAAGACTGGCTTTGGCATCGGAATAAGCAGCGCGGGCTTCCTCAAAATCCACTTCGGCGCTAAGTCTTTGTTCTTCAATTCCTGACAAACGTTTTTCAATGGCCTTCATGTCCGCTAGGGCCTTATCCAGCTTACTTCGGCCATTTCCCGCCCGATCAACTGAAACAGGGGTCAAATTTGCCAATTCATCCCGGGCCTTTTCAATTTCCCCGGTTAGGCGCTCTTTGCGCGCTTGGAGATCTGCCAACTCCCGCCGCAGGTGTTCACCGCGGATGGTTTTGCTGGTGACGCTGGCATTCAAATCATTGAATTTTGCTTCCGCCGTTTCAGCAATTTCAAGAACGGCCTGATAATTTTCCTCAACCCCCGCGGCGCCGGTTTTATCAGCCTCAAGTTCTGCCTTGAGTACAGCCTCTTCTTCTTTTTGCCGGGCCAACGTGGTGTCTGAATCCTTCAGGAAATTTCCTTCCCGATCTATGTCTTGATCCAGCTGGGCCAAGCGGGCCTTTAATTCAGCGATGCGATTCTGGGTATTTTTTTCCTGAGCCTCAAGGGTTTCTATCTCTATCCGGACCCGGCTTAAGGACGCGGCGGCTTCGGCTTCCTTTTGACGCAGCGGGCTTAATGCCTGGTGTAGTTCCTCACTTTCAGTATTCAGGCGCGTGACCACCGCGGTCTGGCTGGCAACCCGGCGTTCGGCTTCGTTCAATTTTTCCTTGGCGGCCGTGGCCATGGCCTCCAGGTGTTGCCATTTCAGGTGGAGCAGGATCGCTTCGGTCTTGCGAATATCACCGGCGATATTCTTATAGCGGGTGGCTTGACGGGCCTGGCGTTTGAGAGAGGCGGCCTGGCCCTCCATTTGCACCATAATGTCATCCAGCCTCAAGAGGTTGTTTTCAGCCGCACGAAGCCTGGTTTCCGCTTCCCTCCTGCGGGTGTGAAGCCCGGTAATTCCCGCGGCTTCTTCCAGAATTTGGCGGCGTTCCTGGGGTTTGGCGTTAATAAATGTGGATACCTGGCCCTGACTAACCAGCGATGGAGAATGCGCGCCGGTGGCGGCATCGGCAAAAAGCAACTGAACATCCTTGGCGCGGACCTCAACCCCATTGATGCGGAAGGCCGATCCCGATTCCCGCTCTATTCGGCGCGAGACCTCCAGTTCATTGCTGTCATTAAACTGAGCCGGGGCCTTGCGGTCGGAATTGTCGAGCAAAAGGGTGACTTCGGCTAGGTTTCGTGACGGCCGGCGTTCGGTACCTGAGAAGATGACATCATCCATGGCCTCGCCGCGCATGCGTTTGGCTGAGTTTTCGCCCATGCACCAGCGCATGGCTTCCAGCAGGTTGGATTTGCCACAGCCATTGGGGCCAACAATCCCGGTCAACCCCGGCTCGATAATAAGCTCGGTTGGGTCAACAAAGGATTTAAAGCCTGATAACCGGATGCGCTTAAATTGCAAGGAGCCCTTTTCCCTTCCCAGCCGGTCTCAGGCCGGCTTTTGGTTACATATTGTCTTCAATAATCTCAACAAAAACCTCAAATGGCTGTTCGCCAACAAACACCTCACCTTCAATAAAAAAGGTTGGTGTGCCCCTGACGCCTTCGCTTTGGCCTTGTTGCACCATACTAACCAGGCTGTTTTGCAGGTCAGCATTTGCAAGACACGCGTCAAAATCAGTGCGCCCTATGCCCGCTTGCTGGCGGGCGATAGCCGCAATTTCAGTTTTTGGATCTGCACCAAACGCCCATTGGCGCTGGCGCTCAAAAAAGATAGCAATCATTTCAAAAGCATTTTCCGGGCCGA
>SMXR01000104.1 GCA_004356215.1 Alphaproteobacteria bacterium
CCGCAAGCATATCGAGGAAATTGTTCTCATCGAAGACCAGGATATGATTGCCGCGATGAAGGTCATTTTTGAAGAGGTCAATATCGCGGTTGAACCGGGGGCGGCCGCTGCGGTGGCTGCTTTGATCGGCCCCTTGAATGAGCGCCTTCGCGGCCAACGGGTTGGCCTCCTGATCTGTGGCTCGAACATTTCACCCGAAGATTTTTCCACAATAATGAAGACCTGACACCTTAAAAATAAATCAACGCCTGGGTCGCCCGGCAGGAATAATCGTCGCTCGGTGTTTGGTAATTGGCATAGACCTGAACCGTATCGGATTTTCCCGGAGCCAGTCTTTGGACATACCCTGTTACCACCGAGACCGGATCGCCCGAAAAAGTGAAAACACATTTGAAATTGATCTGGTCAAGGATCTGCGTGCCCCGGTTAGTGATTGTCACCAGAACATAGGTGTTGCCGCCCTGAACCGGCAGGCTTTTGGCCGACATTTCCAGAATGGAATCTGCGGGTTGCGCCTGCGCTGAAAAAGCAAGGGGAAGGGCGATGACGCCAGCAAGGATTAAAGTTTTTTTAAATGTCATGAGGGGTCACTCCGTTAATATAAGGAGCCTACCTTAAGACTTTTAATGGGACGCTTTTGCGGTGACAATGTGCCGAAATTCAGGCCAGGTTATTTTTTCCGGTGGACCCGCACAGAAAAGCCACCATGGTCCGGCTTGACAAAAAAACTGTCCATGGTGCCGCGTTTGATACGGGCCGAAAAGGGCGGCTTGGGGTAAAGCGGCGTCTTTTTGTTATCGGTTTGCTGCCAGACCTGGCCGTCTTCGGTGTAATAAAGCATCCGGCCCAGCAAGCTTTCGCCCAGCTTAACGATAACGACATCAATAGAATCCGGTTCAGTCGGGCGGCGCTCCTTAACGCCAAAGCGTTCGCGTTCGGTATCAACTGGCTCAATCACCGGGGCCGGGGTGGAGGCCGGGGCTGGAGTGGATTGTGGTGAAGGCGGCGGCGCATTGCTTTCTCCCGGGCGCAGCACCCGATCATAACAGCGAAAACGTTCGGTCTCGTCATCTATCAGCGCGCAGCGGCGTAATTCTTCGTTGGTGTCGGCCTGCTGAGCCGCGGCGTTTAGCGGCGTCACCATAAACCAAACAAGTATGAGTAGCGGGTAAAATAAATTTTTCATAATTTAAGACATCCCTTACAAGATCGACTCACCCTACAATATTTGGAAAACCAGTTCAATCAGGCCCGCCCACCCAAAGCTGCCTTAAATCCCTTGTCTAAAGAAACCGTTTGCGCTATGTTTTTTGTATCAATATTACATTTTGTTGCGCCGACTTTGTAATATTGTTTGTAACTGTTAAAGTAAACAGAGCCCAATTCGGGGGAAAGGCTTGGTGCTATATGAATTTTCGACAGATTATTCTGTCCAAAAGTTTAATTATCCAGACACTTTATAACTACGCCTGACGTAAATTCATAACGTCTGGCCAATATATTAACCGGCCGTGTCAGCCTCTCCAAACCTGACATGGCGTCAGAATTCAACAGGGGGAGACTACAATGGATACCATTCACGGTCGAAATTTCCGAAAATTTCTAAAAGGAAGCGCATCGGCGCTGATCCTCGGGGCGGCCCTTGCAATATCCGCACCGGCTTTTGCTCAGGATCAGGATGATGCCGCGGATGATGCCGATGCTGAACTGGTAACAATTACAGGCTCGCGCATTAGACGCGACGAATTTACCAGTGCGGCGCCGATCCAGGTTTTCAATACCGAAGATGCGCGCCAGATTGGCGTATCGTCGATTGCTGATTTGTTGCAGCGGTCCACAATAGCAAGCGGCCAGCAAATCAACGCCACACTTAATACCAATGCCGGCAATTCAAATGCATCAGAACCGCCACCTCTTGGCGGTGTTGGCTCATCCAACATTTCCCTGCGCGGCCTCGGGCCCGAGCGGACCCTGATTTTGATCAATGGCAAGCGGCTCGGTTCGTCCGGCGTTCGCGGTGCCCCGGCACAGCCCGATCTGAACCTGATCCCGTTTGCCCTGGTGGAGCGCATTGAGGTGATCACCGAAGGTGCATCATCGGTTTACGGCGCCGATGCTGTGGCTGGTGTTGTTAACCTTATTCTCCGGAATGATTTTGAGGGCATGGAAGTTTCGGCAAATTTTGAAATACCATTTGATGGCGGTGGTGAGGTTAAACAATTTTCATTCATAACCGGCAACCAGACCAGCAATTCCAGCTTTGTGCTGGCCGGTGAATTTTATGAACGCAAGAGGATAGCCGTAAACCAACGCCGCGAATGTGTTGAAAACATTGACCGTGATGCGGCCACTGGCGAGCTGCTTCCGTCGTTCTGCTCGCTCGGGTTCTTTGACAACATTATTGGTACCCTGGGCCCTAACCAACAACCAATTGTCCCAGGGACAAGCCAGCCTTTGGATAGTATCTGGTGGTTTGCCACACCGGGCACCACGGATGCAGGTATTCCCGGGTTTAGCTCGGCGCTGTCTTTGCCAGATCCCTCGTCTCTTGGCGAAGACTGTCTTCGCACCGACCTAAGGTGCAAGGGCCTGGGACCGATTCCGTATTACAGCGGCCAGGATGATCGTTTGCTGAACGACCTGGTTCAACCGTCTACCCAGTTTTCTGTGGTTGCCCTGGCAACCTATCAGCCGGACTGGTTTGGCGGCGGGGAAGAGTTCTATTTTGAATCCTATTACCTGAACCGCCACGCCTTTGTTCGCAGCGGGGTAGAACAAATATTCCCGACAATTCAAGGAGAGATTCCCGAAACGGAACACATATTTGATGGGTCTGGCAATATCATTGGCCAGCGGGTTCTTGTTGATGCCTCGGACAATCCGATCCTGGTTGACAACCCGTTGAATCCCTTTATCGGCGATTCCATTCCGATCATCACGCTGGATAACTTAAGGCAAGACAAGGATATTGAATTAGCACATTTCCGTTTTGTCGGCGGTTTCCGCGGCGATTTCTCAGGGGGAATGTTTGAGGAAAAAAACTGGGCCTACGACGTGTTCATGACTTACGATCGCGGCGTTGGCGCTGTTGAGCAACCGCTATTGAGCGAACCCCAGCTGATCCTGGCAACCCAGACCACGTTTGTTGATGGCTCTGGTAATGTTCGGTGCGGCATAGACATCAACGACCAGTTTGGCTTTCTCACTCCACAGACCTGTGTGCCGGTTGATTTCTTTGCGGCGAATATTTACGCCCCAGGACCGGACGGTGATGGTTCAACCACAACCGGATTCCTGAGCGACGAAGAAGCGGCGTTTTTGATTGGCTCGCGGGTCAACCGGACAGTGGTTGAACAATTCATCGTCGGGTTCGCGATGACCGGTGATTTGTTTTCGACTGCCGCCGGGAATGCCGGGGTTGCCATTGGTGCAGAATTCCGCAGGGATTCGATCAGTTCGTTTGCTGATTTCCTCAGCGCCAATGCACTCAACGCTGGTGAAAATCCGCTGGCTGAAGGGGCTACCAAGGGCTCACGTGATATTTGGGACATTTATGCCGAAGTGAACGTGCCACTGGTTCGTGGCAAACGCGGAATGGAGTACCTGGGCATTGAAGGGGCTATTCGTTATACCGATGAAGAAATTTTCGGGAGCGAAGTGACATACCGTGCCCGGGGAACCTGGCGGCCGAACGGCTGGATCCAGATTTCCGGATCGTACGGCACCTCTTTCCGGGCGCCAAATCTTCGGGAAACCTTCCTGGCTCAGCAGTTCCAGGGGATTTCGTCAACCGCTGATCCGTGCGGCGTACCGCCACCTGCCAATAATTCGGGTGTGTATGTTCCGTCACTTGATACCCGGTCGGCTACAACCTTGGCGAACTGTATCTTGAACGGGGCAGACCCGACCGCGCTTGGTCTGGTGGCCAACATCAATATTCCGGTTATCATTTCCGGCAACGCACAGGATCTGCTACCTGAAACCTCAAAGACCTTTACCGCTGTGGTTCAGTTCAGCCCACCGATCAGCGATCGCTTCACCGTCGATTTCGGGTTTAGCTTCTGGGATATCGACCTGAAGAATGCTATCCGGTCTATTAACGCGGCGATTATCCTGAGCCGGTGTTTTGATACCGAACCACTTTTGGCGAGCCCGTTCTGTTCACGTGTTGAGCGTATCCTGACAGGCAACCCGGCATTTGACTTCGTGACTGCGGTTGATGCATCGTTTGTCAATGTCGGCAGCGAAAAAGCCCAGGGTATTGATATCAATGCCCGTTTCCGCACCACCCTGGAAATGAATTCCGGGGACGTTGCTGTTAACTGGGCCGGTGCGTTGAGCATTACCACCAAGCGGACCGAGCAAATCTTCTCGACTGACCCGGTCGAAGACATTCTTGGCACTTTCGGTTTTGCCGAACGCCGGTTAACTTCGACCCTGTCGCTGACCAAGGGAAGGTTGGAATTCCTCTGGGTAGTCCGGCACCTGTCCGGCGGCAGAACAGATGATGACGTTCGCCTGGCAAACGATTGTGATGTTGCTGATCAGGATAACCGCCGTACCGCAGGTAACGTGGTTGTTCAAGTGTGCGATGCACCGGGTGCGTGGTACCACGATTTATCCTTTACCTATCGGTTGGATACGGTCGTGTTCTCCCTTGGTCTCAGGAATGCCCTGGACAAGACGCCGCCACTGGTTTCGATCTCGGCGGGGACAAACCGGGCCAACCGGGTAACGTCTTCGGGTTATGACCAGATTGGCCGCACGGTCTTCTTTAACGCAACCGCTGCGTTCTAGACACGGCTAAAATAAGTTTCCAAGGCGGGCCTGCGGGCCCGCCTTTTTTTTGCTTGTGCTTGCATCAGGGCGGGTTAAAATATTCGCGACCCTGTAAATGAAAGGAAAACAAATGTACAAATTCCTTCTCGGCATAGTCCTGTTCGCCCTTCTCGGCACCCCTTTAGCCAATGCCAACGACCCGGTAACCAGTGATCTGGAACGACTGATTGGCGCGGTATTGGGGGATACTCCGATGATTGACGACCTAAAAAGCCTGACCGATGGCATTGGTGGCCGCGCGACCGGGTCCGAGGCCAACCTGAGGGCCGTGGAATGGGGGCTCGAGCGCTTTGAAAGCGCCGGCGTTTTGGCAAATAAAGAAGCCTTTACAATGCCAAGGGCCTGGTTGGAAGTGAGTGCCACCGGCAGCGTTTCAGGCATTGCCACTTTTCCAGTGGCTGTGGCGACACGGCCGTTCTCAACGGCCACGCCTGATGGCGGCCTAGCTGCCCCGCTGGTGGATGCTGGTTTTGGCACCGGGCAGGACTTTGCCCGGCTCGGCGAGGCCGCCCTGGGAGCCTGGGTTTTGATCGAAACGCCGGTGCTGGATGACGAGGCTGGTTTGGCCGGGTTGTTCCAGGAATATGGCGATGCAGCCGTGATTGAGCCCCGGGCGATTGGCGCTGGCGCTGTCGGGATTATTTTCATGTCATCGCGGCCCAAGGGATTGCTATACCGTCACAACGCCGCGCTGGGTGTGGCCAACATCCACCCGCAATTGACCATGGAACGGGAAGGCGCCAAACGGGCGCTGAGGCTTTTGCGCGGCGGCGGCGCATTAAACTTTACCGCCAGGATACAAATTTCAGGCGGCGGGTCATATCAGGCCTATAATGTGATTGGTGAAATTCCCGGTTCTACCCGGGCCGATGAAATAGTTATTTTCGGGGCGCATCTGGACTCGCACGACATGGGAACCGGGGCGCTTGATAACGGCGCCAACGTTGCCATGCTGATCGATATCGCCCGGCAAATCACCCGGCTTGGACTGAAACCCAAACGGACGATCCGCTTTGCCCTCTGGAATGGTGAAGAGATGGGCATTATGGGTTCGCTTGGCTATACCCGCAGCCACCGGGACGAGCTTGACAATCATATCGTCGCCGCCGCCTTCGATATCGGCACCGGCCGGATAACAGGGTTTTTCACCAACGGCATGGCCGCCCTGATCCCCCCGGTAGAGCGGTATCTTATTCCGGTCGCCGGGCTTGGACCGTTTGTCCATGTCAACGCGCCAATCGTCGGCACCGATAATCTGGATTTTATGCTTGAGGGTGTCCCCAACCTTGTCGCCAACCAGGAAGACGCTAACTATGCCTCAAACTATCACGCCAGTTCGGATACCTTCGACAAGGTAGACCAGAGCCAGTTGCGCCTTAACGCCGCTGTGGCCGCGGCAATTATCTGGGGCTTCGCCAACGATGAGGGGAGGGTCCCGCGCCAGTCACGGGCCGAAGTTGAAGCGCTGATAGAAAACACCGCGCTGGGCCAGCAGCTACGTAATATGGGTTTTTGGAATGACTGGGAGGAGGGGGCCCGGGGCCGCCAATAACCACCATCGCTTCCCCGGGTTATGAAAAGTGGTGAGACGGTTGGGTTATTATTCCGCGCCAATATGTTTTGCCAGGAACGCTTCCATTTCCTTTAGGAAGATCATCCGGTTTTTTTCCCATTCGAGATAATGGCTGTCATCTTTCAATGTAACAAACCGATAGTCCTTTTTATATTTTTTGAGCTGTTGGGCCATGCTTACGGATTGGTGATAGCGAACATTGCGGTCTTTTGTGGTATGCAGCAATAACACCGGAACTTGGATTTCCTTGGCCCGGTGATACGGCGAAAAGTTCTTGAGGTCCCTTTTTTTCCGATCTCCCACAATAATATCGTCAATGCCTTTTGTATTTTGAAACCGTTTGTAAAAATTCACCAGTGCGACAGGATCACTTACACCATTCAAACTGATGGCGCATTTATAAAATTCCTGGGATTGAATGATACTCATCAAGGCCGCGTAGCCGCCATAGGACCCACCCACGATGCACATCCTGTCCGGGTCTGCTATACCCTGGCTGACCAACCATTTTGCGCCATCCTCAATGTCATTGGTGGCGGTCCCACCCCAGGTTGCCAAAGCATCGGCCTGGAAATCTTCGCCAAACCCGGATGATCCCCGGAAATTTGGTTTGAAAACCAGATAGCCCCGGTTGGCCAGGAATTGAGCCCAAAAGTCAAATGACGCCGTATCCCGTGATGCAGGCCCGCCATGGGGCATAACAATCGTGGGCAGATTTTCACGCTTGCCGCCCTGGGGGTAAATTAAATAGCCGGGAATTTCCACCCCATCCCGGGATTGGAAAGACACCGGGGTACTCGGCATCATATCTTCCCCTTTCAATTCCGGGTAGGCCTCTGCCCAAAGCGAAATACTGCCAGCCTCCAAATCGTAATAATAATATTGTGTCGGCTGTTGTGAGGTGCCGACACGAATAATCCAATACCGCTGGTCCGCACTGCTGGTTGATAAACCTACACCCAGCCCGGGAAACGTAGCTTGCAGCTGGGCTTGAATAGTTGCATAGGGTTCTTCAAAATATATCGTTTTGACAGCATTTTCAATATAACTGACGCCAACAAGACAGTTGTCCCGCTTTCCAAAAATTGCCCGGGAGATGTCATATTTTGAATGCAGGAAAATCTTTTCAATAATCTCGTTTTCATCCATGTCATAAAGATATAAACCTAAATTTCCATTCTCATGGGAGGAATATACGTAAAACCGTGAGGGATTTGTGCAATCAAGACCTGCCGGCGAAAAGGTTATACCTTTTTTCGGATCTTTCCCAATCAGCCTTTCAAGGTTGGCATCTGCAGACCGGCGCGCCACAATATAAGAAATTAAAAGTTTGGGATCGCCTCCATATCCTAAGCGGACATTTCCATCGCCATCGGTCATCCAGTTTCTGATATTAGGCTCGGGCCTTTCAACCATTTTCAGGATTCCCGTGTTAGTATCCATGGAATATACCGCGTGATCGTCAGGGCCATCCTTGTCCAAGACGATCAATACATGCCGGTCATCTTCGGGCAGAAAATCAATTACACGATCTTGAGACATCGGGATCCACCGTAAATTGCGATCAAACAACCTGAAAACTTTCAGGTTTTTGCCATCCCTGTCGATACCAAACAAACGGGTTTCAGTGGTATCAATGCCAAAAGTTGTATTTGCAATGACCACGCTGCCAATCAGGCGGTCATTATTGACCCATCTCACCCAATTAAATTCAGCACCCTTCATCGGTAAAATTTTAGGTTTTTCTTTCAGACTTGGGTGAATGGCCAAGACCGCCAGCGATAATCTACCCTCGTACTCGATGAAAGTAGCGACCCGCATGCCGTCCGGCGATAAGGCCGGCCTGCCGACCGAAGGCAGGTGACCAAAACTCTCAAGCGGGATCAACCCTTTCTCTGCCGCAGCTGCGGGCTGATTGACAATTGTCAACAGAAGTGTCCCGGCCGCAAAAGCAATTATTAGTGTCAGTGTTTTCCAAAGTTTTATCACAAGCCACCTCCTAGTAACTTATAAAAACAAACCATCTAATCATATTCTGACCCGGAAGTTAATATAGGATTTTCCCGCTGTCCATAGTGTTTTTTGAATTGATTTCCGCGGTTCAGCCGTTCAAGGTGTTCGTGAATTTTTTCAGGGGGATTTATGATTACCAATGACGCTTTTTTGTTCGGCATTCTCGCAATCATGCTCGGCGGAATATTTTACACGGCAGGGTTGGATCGTCCCTTCTGGAAAAAGTTTTATCGCATCTTCCCTATCATCCTGGTGTGCTATTTCCTGCCCTCGCTATTAAATTCTTTTGGCTTGGTAAACGCTGAGGAATCACAACTTTATTTTGTCGCCTCACGGTATTTGTTGCCGGCCAGCTTGCTGCTTTTAACATTGAGTATGGATTTCAAGCGCATTTTGGCGCTGGGACCCAAGGCCCTGATTATGTTTGCCACCGGCACCATTGGCGTGGTGATCGGCGGGCCAATTGCCATCCTGATTTTTTCAGTGATTGACCCAGCCACCGTAGGCGGCCAGGGGCCTGAGGCAGTCTGGCGCGGCATGACCACGATTGCCGGCAGCTGGATTGGCGGCGGGGCTAACCAGGCCGCCATGAAGGAGGTCTACGGGGTTGGTGACCAGGTTTTTTCGGTTATGGTTACAGTCGATGTTATTGTTGCCAATATCTGGATGGCGGTGCTGTTATATCTGGCGGCAAATTCCAAAGCGATAGATGCCCGGAATGGGGCAGATACCAGCGCCATTGATGACCTGAAGATAACCGTTGAAGCATTCCAGAAAAAATACGCACGGATTCCCGACCTGAAAGACATGATGGTCCTTTTAGCGGTGGCCTTCGGGACGGTTGGCCTGGCCCATTTCGCCGCCGATACCCTGTCCGCGACCTTCGGCGCCATGGCGGGGTATGAGACCTCCAACTTTGCCAGCCAGTTTTTCTGGCTGGTGGTTCTGGTGACCACAGTAGGTCTTGTTCTTTCCTTTACCAAAGCCCGCAAACTGGAGGGGATCGGGGCGTCCCGGATGGGCTCGGTGTTTATCTTTATCCTGGTCGCCACCATCGGCCTCAAGATGAATGTCCTGGCAATCCTGGACAACCCGCGGATCTTCATGGTCGGGGCGGTCTGGATCGGGGTCCATATTATTTTGCTGCTGATTGTTCGAAGACTAATCAAGGCGCCGATTTTCTTTCTCGCGGTCGGCAGCCAGGCCAATATCGGCGGCGCGGCCTCGGCTCCAGTGGTGGCGGCGGCGTTCCACCCGTCATTGGCCCCGGTTGGGGTATTGCTGGCGGTTTTGGGATACGCAATTGGCACCTACGCAGCTCTCTTTACCGGCACCCTGATGCAGGCCGTTGCCCCTTAGAGGCATAAAGACGCATTTTGAAATAATAGATGGTATGAGGGCAGGGGCTTAAAACCCTTTTTGGGTTTTATGGGTTTGTAGAATTAATAGTTGTTGCAACCAGATCAAAAATAACATTCAGAGAATCACCCAGGGCTAAAAAGGAAACCAAACCAGCCACCGAAATCAAACCGGCAATAAGACCATACTCAACAGCGGTGGTGCCTTTTTCTTCCTGGCACAGCTTATTAAACACCTTGTACATCGGCTTCGCTCCCATCAACATTTTTTTAACGATTGCACAATTTCAGGTTCCAGACAAGCCGGTTTTAAGCCCCTAAAACCTGAGATATTAATAGCAAAAATATAAGAGTTAATGGCCAAGAAATTCAAC
>SMXR01000105.1 GCA_004356215.1 Alphaproteobacteria bacterium
CGGGATTCATGTGCTGCGTTATGGCCCGATGCGCGACCTGGTAATGGGGCTTGAGGTGGTGCTGCCAAATGGTGATATTTGGGATGGCCTTAAGGTCCTCCACAAGGACAACACCGGGTATGACCTAAAGCAGCTTTTCATCGGCGCCGAAGGCACGCTGGGGATTATAACCGCGGCCACCCTGAAGCTGTTCCCGGCGCCCAAAACCAGGGAAACCGCGATCCTGGCGGCACCGGACCCCGCAAGTCTTTTGCAAACCCTGACCGCCCTGCAAAACCGCTTTGGTGAGCGCCTGTCCGCGTTTGAAATTTTCCCGGAACCGGCGCTTAAAATGGTCCTCAAGCACATTCCCGGGACCCGCGACCCCTTTCCCGGCCAACATCCCTGGTTTGCACTTATCGACCTGTGGGACGTCGCGCTTAACCCCGGGCTGGCCGAAGACCTTGAGGCCGCACTTGGCGCCCTGTTGGAAAAAAGAGTGGTCAGCGATGTGGTAATGGCAAGATCATTACAACACGCCGGGGATTTCTGGAAACTGCGCGAGGCCATCGCTGAAGCCCAGAAAAAAGATGGCGATGGCATCAAGCACGATATTTCTGTCCCGATTAGCAAATTCCCTGAATTTATTGCCCGCGCCGATACCGCGGTGGAAGACATTCTGCCCGGTTTCAAGCGGATCGCTTTTGGTCACGCCGGCGACGGCAATATCCACTATGACCCCTGCCCGCCCGACGGTATGACACAAGACACATTCTTAAGTTACAAACGAGTGGTTAACCGGGCGGTTCATGATATCACAACTGACCTGGGTGGCAGTATTTCTGCGGAACATGGTATTGGCATTACCCGCAGAGAGGAATTGCACCATTATAAATCCGCGGTTGAAATGGGCCTTTACCAGACCCTTAAAGCCGCCCTTGATCCCAACGGCCTGATGAACCCGGGAAAAATAATTTAAATTGCTTCCCCGCAATCAATAGGGCGGGGCTTGCGGCAGCAATAAGTTTCTGGCACAAGCAAACCCGGAGCCAAATGATGGCGGGAAAAATCCTAAAAGTTTTTAAAATTTAATGAGATAACGACTTATGAACCTGAATAAAAAAATTGACCTCAAAGCGGCAAAAAAGCAGTTTTCGAAAACCAAGCGGGTGCAAATTCCAGACATTCTGGACCCGGCGGCAGCCGAGACACTGAATTCTGTTTTGGTAGAAAAAACCGCATGGATGTTGAATTATAACCTGGGTAGCGAAGTCATCTGGCGGGAAATGCAGGAATTCAGAAGCATGACCAGCCGCAGCGTTAAAAAAATAGTCAATAAAATGTACGAAGCGGCTTCTACCGGGGGGTTTCAGTTTGTTCGCCACGGCCGGGGTGAAGATCAGAACCCGGTCAATACCCTGCCCTTGGACCCCGGTTTGATTGATGTTTTCAAATTTTTGAAATCAAAGGAAATGACCGATTTTTTAAAGAAGGTCACGGGCAAATCAGTAAATTTAAAAACCGTCGAAGCCCAGTGGTACAAACCTGAAAACTTTCAAACCAGGGGCAGTGACATGCCTGAAGCGACCCTGGGGTTTGTCCTCTTGATGGCCAAAAACTGGGTCGCGGATTGGGGCGGAAACACCTATTTTTATGATGATGAGGGTAGGATTTCTGAAATCTTCGTGCCGAAATTTAATTCCCTCGAGATTTTTGAAGGCAAAGCCCCCCGGTCAATCACCGATGTTTCCCAATTTTCCAAGGATTACAGGGTGTCAATCGCCGGGTCATATTCTTAAGAGGCTGGAGAACTGTAAAGATGGCAGACAAGGCCGCAAGTCCAAATGGGTCATACAATGATAACGGGTTTGAGTTCTTCAAGGGATTGGTTGAACCCGACACCATAAACGCCTTGCTCAACATGACCGAGCAGGTGGCCGGCAATTCCCCCTCAACGTTTCGTGGCATTATCCGCAAGTCGACGCTGACCAACAAACTTATCTACGTTTTGCAGGGTACCAATTTTGTGCCCCTCGACACCTTTCACTGGGGGCTTACGCCTTTCATCAGCCGCGTTGTCGGAAAGCCGGTTTTGCCGGCCTATTCAAATTTTCGCATCTACCAACAGGGTGACGTTTGCAAAATCCATTCCGACCGGGTGGCCAGCGAACACGGAATCTCGTTGATGATCGGCAGTTCTGACAACAAACCCTGGGGGCTGTCTGTGGGCCACGAATTTATCGAGGATCCCATGAACTGGCGCGGCACCGGGAAAGTCAAGACGGCCTGCGATGATTTTGGCGATGAACCCTTTTCAACGTTTGAGATGTACCCGGGAGACGCGGTCCTGTACCAGGCAATAAATCGCCGTCATGGCCGCCTGGAACCAAACCCCAACCGCTGGACCGCGCATCTTTTTATGTTCTGGGTTGACCGGAACGGCCCGCGAAAGGATCAGGCCTTTGACAAAAAGCGCCATCCGGCAAGCGCAAATTATACTTTTTAGGCTGGGTTAGAAAGCAGCAATGCCGGTGATCTCACGGCCGAGGATCAGGGCATGGATATCATGGGTGCCTTCATAGGTATTGACGGTTTCCAGGTTCATGACATGCCGGATAACGTGAAATTCATCAACGATGCCATTGGCGCCATGCATGTCGCGGGCGACGCGGGCGATATCAAGCGCCTTGCCGCAGGAATTCCGCTTGAGCAGCGAGATTGCCGCCGGGGCCAGTTTGTCGTTATCCTTCAGGCGGCCCGCTTGCAGGCAGGCATGAAGCCCAAGGGTAATTTCGGTTTGCATATCGGCGAGCTTTTTCTGAATCAGCTGGTTGGCGGCCAGGGGCCGGCCAAACTGTTCCCGGTCAAGAGTATATTGGCGCGCCGCATGCCAGCAAAATTCCGCCGCCCCAAGCGCCCCCCAGGCAATGCCATAGCGGGCGTTATTCAGGCACCCAAACGGGCCTTTAAGGCCGGAAACCCCGGCCAGCAGGTTTTCTTCGGGGACAAAAACATCTTCCATGACTATTTCGCCGGTAACCGATGCCCGAAGCGAAAACTTTCCTTCAATTTTCGGGGCTGAGAGGCCTTTCATGCCCTTATCAAGGATAAAGCCGCGGATAATGCCGTCATCGTCCTTGGCCCAGACGATAAAGACATCAGCGATTGGGGAATTGGTGATCCAGATTTTGGTCCCACTGAGGGTGTAGCCGCCGGCTTTCTTTTTGGCGCGGGTTTTCATCGCCCCGGGGTCTGACCCGGCATCGGGCTCGGTCAGACCGAAACACCCGATCATCTCACCGGTGGCCAGCCCCGGCAGATATTTTTCTTTCTGGACGTCGCTGCCATAGGCATAAATCGGGTGCATCACCAGGCTGGATTGCACCGACATGGCAGACCGGTAACCGCTATCGACACGCTCGATCTCGCGGGCAATCAGGCCGTAGGCGACATAGCCAATCCCGGCACAGCCATAGCCTTCAATGGTTGGGCCGAGCAAGCCCTGGGCACCCATATCGCGCATTATTTTGGGGTCGAATTTCTCATGGCGATTGGCCAGAAGGATGCCGGGCATCAGCTTTTCGTCGGCATAGCGCCGGGTACTGTTTTGAATCAGGCGTTCTTCTTCGGTGAGGCTTTCTTCCAGAAGCAACGGGTCTTCCCAGTTAAATTTCGGCCATTTATTCGGATCGGACATAACTTCCCTCAAAAAAAATTCAGCCCTTGTATCGGTAAAGTCGGACCGAAAAGCAAGTCTTACCTTACACCTTTTTCGGTAAAACTTTACAGAAACCAGGTTTTAAGGCAAAGTCATTTTTTATTTATTAGAGGGGTTATTATGAGTAAACAAAATCTTTATATCCCGGCTTTCGGGACACTTGCAGCTAAACTTGAACCTTTTGCTTTGCCTTTACTTCGGGTCATTGTTGGCCTGGTCTTTATTTTTCATGGCTATGGTAAATTCATGGCCGTGGTTTCAGGTGGTGGACTTGGTGGTCTTGCCGGAATGATTGAAGGGGCCGGACTGCCCTTTCCTATTGTTTTTGCCCATATGGCCATGGTCACCGAATTTTTCGGCGGTATTTGCCTGGTTCTGGGGCTTTTTACCCGGCTTTGGGCTTTTTTTGGCGCGGGCATGATGTTCATGATTGTCATTTTCGTGAGAGGCTTTGATACAATTCATTATGCCCAGGGAGGATTTGAATATGACCTGACCCTGGCGACTGTTCTTTCGGTCGTGTTTATTTTGGGCGCCGGTGGCTTTTCAGTAGACAGCAAATTGAAAAAAACATTCTAAAATTTATAAAATTTTAAAAAGCGGCGGGACTTTTCCCGCCGTTTTTTTTATGCTCTCCAGATGGAAAAGAAAAAAATACTTCTGACCGCGCCGTGGCCCGCAGCGGCGCTGGCAGCGCTAAAGGCGGATTATACGGTATTAATGCCACGAGAAATTCCTCCGGGTGCCAAGGAAATTCTGGAACTTCTCGCTCAGGCCGATGCCTTTTGCCCAACTTTTGTGGATACCATTGACAGCGGCCTGATTGCCGCCATGCCCGACCATATCAGGCTGATCGCCTCGTTCGGGGTCGGGGTTGACCACATCGACCTTGAGGCCGCAAATGAAAAGGGCCTGATAGTCACCAACACCCCGGGCGTGGTTAGCGAGGACACCGCTGATATCACCATCGGCCTGATGATTGCCGCCCTTCGCGGGTTTTATAAGGGCGAGAAAGTATTGCGTGCCAGTCAGTGGCAGGGAGCCTGGAATTCCACCCTTTTGGGGACCAAGGTATCGGGAAAAACGCTTGGGATTGTCGGCCTTGGGCGGATTGGCGAGATGGTGGCACGCCGCGCAAAGGCGTTTGATATGGAACTCCTTTATTTCAGCCGGACCCGCAAACCGGCGCTTGAGGATGCACTTGGCATCCGTCATGTGCCACGCCTTGAAGACCTGCTGGCGGCGGCTGATATTATCAGCCTCCATGTCCCGCTTTCCCCCGAGACCCGCCACTTGATCAACGCCAAGAACCTGGGGCACTTTAAACCCGGGGCATTTTTGATCAACACCTCGCGCGGCGGCCTGGTGGATGAAGCGGCCCTGGTGAGCGCGCTAAAAACCGGGCGCCTTGGCGGGGCCGGGCTCGATGTCTATGAATATGAGCCAAAACTGGCCGCAGGTTTGGCGGGCCTTGAAAACGTGACCATCCTGCCCCACCTTGGCACCGCAACGCGTGAGACCCGCACCGCCATGGGGCTGAGGGTGAAAGCAAACCTGGATGCGTTCTTTAAGACCGGGAAGCCACTTGATGGTGTAGGGTTGCAGTCATGAGCGAGATTAAAACATTTGTCAGCCATCTGGAATGTTCCCTGACCGGGAAGGTTTACCCGTCCGATCAGCTGCACAACCTGTCGGACGCCGGCAAACCCCTTCTGGTGCGCTACGACCTGCCGGCGCTTAAAAAGTCTTTTTCAAAACAAGACCTGAA
>SMXR01000014.1 GCA_004356215.1 Alphaproteobacteria bacterium
CCTTATCCTGGGGATGGCCGCCCTTGACCAGACAACACTGGCAGAGCCTTTGGGTGTGCTTTCCGATTTTTCCCGTACCGGTATCCCAGACCAACACGCTCTTGAGGTTGCGTTCAAAAGCGCACTTTTACAGGCATTGCGTGAAGAGGGGTTGACGGAAGCTTCGGGGTGGTGGGCTCGTACCTGGGCGCGCATTAAGGGTTTGGTCGTGATTCGCCGCACTGATCTTGCTGACGGGTCAACCCTGGAGGGGGCGATCCTGAAGATGGAAACCGCTTTAGGCTCGGGTGATATTCATGCTGCCCTTGATGTTTTAGACACATTAAGTGCCGTCAATGTCGCCGCCTTTGAAAGTTGGGCCAGGCTCGCCCGCAGTCGGGTTCAGGCCCTGGAGGCTTTTGAAAAACTGATCAATTTTATTCCGCAGCAACAAAGCGAGGCCAACTAAACTATGTTCCGGCTTTTTATATATATGGTTATTGTTCTGGGAGTGGCCTGGTTCCTGTCGCAATGGGCAGGCAATCCTGGAACCGTTACCATTTCCTGGCAAAACCTTGAAATCAATACATCGTTTGCTGTTTTGGTCTTTGCCGTTGCCGGGGTTTTAACCCTCGGGCTGCTTTTGCAAAAATTGTATGTCTGGGCCAAACGCGAATTTCCAGTCATTGGCGAAAACCAGAATATAAAACGTCAGGAACGCGGCCTGAACACCTTGAACAAGGCTGTTGTTGCACTGGCGGCGGGTGATGGTGTCAATGCTAGGAAATTGGCGAACCAAGCTGCCAAGCTACTTCCACCACAGCCAATGATGCACGTCGTTGCCGCCCAGGCGGCCAAGCTTACCGGAGATACCGAAGCCGCCAGGAAAGAATTTGAAGGTCTGCTTCAGGACCCCGATGCGGCTTTCCTTGGGGTCAGGGGCTTATTGGTCGGGGCGGTGGCCGATGGAAAGGTGCGCGAGGCTCGCCGGCTGGCTGAAAAAGCCAAGGAAATTAACCCGAAAAGCGCCTGGGCCATCAAAACATTGTTTGACCTGCAAATAAAAGCGACCGATTGGAATAGCGCCATGGAAACGCTTGAGGCTGGAAAACACAGCAAGGTTTTCACAAAAGACGAAGTGAAAAGTCTGTTTTCTACGCTTTATTATTGCCAGGCCAAGGAAGCAGAGCTGGCCAATGAACACGAAGCCGCAGAAAAGCTGGTGCAAAAGGCGCTCAAGTCGCGCAAGGATTTTCTACCCCTGGTTTTGATGGCCTCAAGGCTTGAGTCTGGCAAGGGCAACAAAACCCGGGCGCTGAAAATTCTCGAGACCGCCTGGGCGATAATTCCCCACCCGGAGATTGCTGAGCGATACGCCAAGGCTGAGCCCATGGAAACCGAGACCGTGCGCTATGGCCGCCTGCAAAAGTTGACCAAAAAGAATCCAGGCCATACCGAAAGCCTTTTGATATTGGCGGCACAGGCAATAAAGGCAAAAAAGTATATTGAAGCCGGGAAGCATCTTGACGCTGCCATGGAACAAACCTCCCGGGTGAAAGTATTCCAGCTGAGGGCAGATTTGGAAAAAGCCCGTGGCGCCACCTCTGACATTATTTCCAAGTGGCAGCAAAAGGCAAAAGAAGGCACGGCTGAGCCTTTGTGGAAATGTTCCAATTGTGCGGCGGAGGCGGGGCAATGGGCCTTGCTTTGCACAACGTGCAGGATGTTCAATACCCTTGAGTGGCTTGAGGGGGAAAACATTGAACCTGCACTCAGGGAAGAAGAGACGCAGGACTATCTGGTTATGTTGCCGGACCCCTTAAAGGAAAAATCCGCCTACAGTAAAAAGCCGGAATCAAAATCCGCCAAAAAATAAACCTTTGTTTTAATTTAACGGATTTCCGGAAAAACCAGGTTGGAAATAATGCGCCCCCCGAACAACCAACATACTGCCGCCTTAGCTCAGCTGGTAGAGCATCGCATTCGTAATGCGGGGGTCGGGGGTTCGAATCCCTCCTGCGGCACCAGCCTGCGCTCTTCGAGCTACGCCTGGCAAGCCATTAATGCCCAACCGCTTCTCTTGACCGCATATTCCCTTTTGATTACTGTTTATTGGCAAGAGTGTCAGGCCGCATGCCTGATACTCATCTCGGAAAGCCAAAACGCGGGGGCAATTATGAAAATGTACAATCGAATGGCCATAATTCCTATGGTGCTGTTAGCCCTGATTGTTTCAGCTCCTCTGGCCCTGGCCTCACCTGAGGATGAGGACAAGCCCAACATTGTCTTGGTACTGATGGATAACTTTGGTTATGGCGAGGTTGGCGTTTATGGTGGCGGGGTTTTGCGCGGGGCTGCAACCCCCAATATTGACAGCATTGCTGCAGAAGGTTTCCAGCTAACAAATTTCAATGTCGAAGCAGAATGCACACCATCGCGCTCAGCGTTGATGACCGGTCGTTATGGGATTAGAACCAGGCAACGGCCAGACGGCCCACCTCGAGGTGTGTGGTACGGGATAACCAAGTGGGAGATTACATTGGCCGAGATGCTGTCAGATGAAGGTTACGCGACAGGCATCTTCGGAAAATGGCATTTGGGAGACACAGAGGGCCGTTACCCCACAGACCAGGGCTTTGAGGAATGGATTGGAATCCCCAGATCATCAGACCGAGCCTTCTGGCCGGATAGCAATAGTTTTGCGCATGGTACCCACCCAAGTGCCGTGTTTACCCACGTCTTGACGGCAAAGGAAGGTGAGGAACCCGTGGAGCTGGAAGTGTACGACCGCGACAAGCGCAGAACGATTGATCGCGAAATTACTGACCAGGCGATTGATTTCATTACACGCAAAGCAGGTGCCGATCAGCCATTTTTTGTCTACATCCCCTATACGCAAACCCATGAACCGGTTGACCCGCATCCTGACTACGACGGCTTTACTGGAAACGGAAGCTTTGCTGACGTTTTGGCCCAGACGGATGCTTATGTGGGTGAACTACTGGAAACGATCGACAGTCTAGGGTTAAAAGAGAACACCATATTTATATTTACCTCGGACAACGGGCGCGAAGGCGTGCCGAGATCGTTTGGATTTACCGGCCCCTGGAGAGGGAGCATGTTTTCACCCTATGAAGGTTCCCTACGCGTCCCTTTTCTGATCCGCTGGCCCGGGCATATCCCGGCAAACCAAGTATCAAACGATATTGTCCATCAAGTAGATCTGTTTCCCACATTGGCTAATATTGTAGGAGCCGATCTCCCTGAAGATAGAATAATGGATGGTGTTGACCAGTCTGATTTCCTCATGGGAAGATCGGAGAAATCCGCTCGCGATTCAATCGTCATTTACATCGGCAACGAGCTATTTGGTGTGAAATGGCGCAATTGGAAATTGCTTCTTAAGGAAATTGATGAAAATAGCTATGCGATCCAAAATATGGCCTATCCATCAATTTACAATCTGCTGGTGGACCCAAAAGAAGAGGTACCCGAGCTTAACTATCTCAACGACACTTGGGTAGATTTTCCCTTGTACCAGGTTATAGAAGACTTTGAAGCATCGCTTGCAGAAGACCCTGGCGCTCCAGACCCCTAAAACCACTGACCTCCGCAAATGGCTTAAAGTGGGCGTTGGCATCGTGGTGTAATTTGGTCCGGAGCCAGATCCAAAGTCCTAATACCAATTCCTTCGCTAACAATTATTTCCGGGTAACATATGGGTAACAAATTTTCAGAGTTTCGGTGTTGTAGCATGCAACATCCTGGGGCAATATTTTATTAAAAGCCAAGGATTTCAGAGGGCTGAGGTTACTGCATGCTGCTCCATACAGTAACATGTTTCACCCTTGGTAAGGGGGAGGTCGGTGGTTAAATTCAACCCCTCTCCTTTTTGAAATTATTTTCATGCGGTGCAAGGGACCTTTTTAATTATTTATTAGGAGGCTTGAACGGTTAAAGATAAATTCGAACAATAGATTAGTTCTTGTTGAATGTACTGTAATAACTCTATAAAAACCTCAAACGTCTAAATGCCGCCTTAGCTCAGCTGGTAGAGCATCGCATTCGTAATTAAAGGGTTTGTTAGATTTTCCCTAATTATAAAAAGCCTAAAAGTTTTCCTTAAGAAAGCCTAATAACCGTTTAATAACTTTTTTACGGGAAAAGAAGTCGCAAGCACTTATAATCCCTCGAACAACTATGTTTGTCCTGGCTCTTGCCGGGGGAGAACACCACTTATTTACAGATTTAAGTTGAGTTTTCGGTTTTGGATAACCTGGTTATCCATTTTGGCGGGGAATACAGCTTAATCGTCACGTCATCACCGGCGTTAATGATACCAGCAACTTCAACGACGCCCACCACGCCGCGGCAGTATTTCGCAGCTTTGGAAAAAACTGTGTCCCGGACAGGCTGTCCCGAACTAGTGGTATGGATTTTGCTGAGTTTTTTGCCCATTTCCAGGCATGGAGTGTTGTATTCCGACACCTCAAGCTCCGCGCCGGACGGAAATGTGAGGGTCGTCCCCTTGGGCAACCGGGACAAGTGAGGCACCCCAGCGAGACAGATATTAGCCCCAAGACTTGCCGCCGTTAAGGGTTCTTTCAAATCCATTTTCTGTTGAATTTCTGCAAGTTCCTCTACGGACACGGCGGACCATTGCCTCTCATTGCGCCGTTTTGTGCCCTCAGCCTGTTTATCCCCCACCCAGGTTTGGCGGGAATAGGATCTGTGGCGGTCACCTATAAAACCGTCCAACTCCGCCTGAAGAAATGCGCATGGTTCTTTTCCCAAATCGTCTTGAGAGCCCAAATTTAACGATAGAACTTTTGCTAAAATTTTTTCCATGCTTGCTCTTTCATCAATATGCTTGGGGCGGCGTTGCTCGCGCCCGGGCTGGCGCCCAAAAAGGCTTCTTTTGAACGGTGCACTTGGCCACCTTGCGAGTCTGGCGCAATTCTTTACCAAAGTAGATTTCCGCCCAGATGTCGCCTTGGAGATATTCTGTCTTGATCATCGCCAGCGCGATGTTGGCTTTTACCACCGGCGACCACATCGCAGATGTAACATAGCCAATTTGCCTGGTGCAGCGCTTGTCACAGTAAAGAGTAGCTTCTTCAGCTGGTTTATTGCCCTCTATATCAAGTTTGGTCAAAGTGTATTCAGGGCCTTTGCTGCGTTCCTGCAGAAGCGCACGCCTACCATTGAAATGCGGCTTCTTGAAATCCACCAACCAGCCCAAATTTAATCCGAAAGGAGTTTGATCATACCTAAAGTGAACCGTTTTAAGCGCTTCATTAAATTCCATATCAGGCATAATGAAACCCGCTTCAAGCCGGGCCATATTGGTTGCCGCCTCGCCGTAGGGCTGGATTCCAAAGTCTTCACCAGCGGCATAAAGCGCATCCCAGAGGCCTAACGCATATTTCGGGGCGATCCACAGTTCGTAACCGAGATCGCCGGTAAATCCGGTGCGCGACACCATCAATTTGCCGCCCTGAAAGGAAAAATGTTTGATATTGTAAGGCTTCAGGTTTTCGATACCCTTAAGACCCAGCTTTTTCAGCACCGCGCATGTGGTCGGACCCTGAAACGACAGCGCTGCGATCTTATCGCTCATATCCACAAATTTAACATCACCAAACCCAAAGACACTTTTTTCCAACCAGGCCAGGCAGGGACTGCCACAGGTCAACATAAATTTTTCGGGACCCAGCTTGAAAATCGTGCCGTCATCAATCATCCGTCCTTCATCGGTACACCAGCAAACGTAGGTCACGCGGTTTTCACTCATGCCCACAATATTGCGGGTCACCATGCGGTTCAGCATGGCTTCGGCATCACCGCCGGTGATCTCGTACTTCTGCATCGGGCAAATGTCGTAGGTGCCGCAGGAATTGCGCACGCAGAAATACTCGTATTCCGTATCGTAGTAATAGTCGGCGAATTTATAGCCATTCCAGCTCGACCAGGCATCACGCAGGTTAAGCGCAGCCTCCCTTGGGTGGAAGTGGGTCTCTTTAAGCCGTTCGCCGGCCCAGCGGTCTTCAGTTTTCATCATAATGGCCTTTTAGTGTGCTTACTCATCATAAAAGTCATCTTCGGGCACAGTATTGGGGCGCCTCAGGTCCAGCAGTATCTCCCGCGCTGCATTGGCCCCGCAGGCCGACGACACCCCACCGCCGGGGTGGGTAGAAGACCCGCACATATACATGTTTTTAATCGGCATTCGATACTGGGCATAGCCGGGGAAGGGGCGATTGAACAGCAGTTGGTCGATGGTCAATTCACCCTGGAAAATATTGCCTTCGGTCAACCCCACCTCGGCCTCAATTTCAAAGGGCGTTCGAATTTCCATATGCAAAATCAAGTCCTTGAAGCCCGGGCTGTAGCGCTCAATCTTGTCGATGACAGTTTGGCCGAACTGGTCGCGTTTTTCCGGGGTCCACGGCCCATCGGCCAATTCAGATGGGCAATATTGAACGAAATTAGACATCCAGTGCTGGCCTGGTGGCGCAACCGTGGGGTCCCAGGCCGAGGGGATTACAGATTCGATAAAGGGATCGTCCGACCATCGGCCGTGCTTCCAGCAATCGTAGGCGCGCTCCATGGTTTCCAATGAACCAACAAACGTTTGCCCGCCGCGGTTGACATAGCGGTTATCGGGCACCCCGGTAAATTTGGGCAGGCCTGAAAGGGCGATATTGATCTTGCCCGAAGAACCGCGAATTTTGAAATTTTTGGCCTTCTTATAAATTCCCGGGGGCAGGTCATCTTTATCCATGATTTGAGTGAAAGTGCGCTTCGCATCCAGGTTTGAGACCACGATACGGGCGTGCAATTCATCCCCATTTTCCAGAGCCACCCCGAAAGCTTTACCATCTTTGACCAGTATTTGCCTGACGCCGGCATTGGTTCTGATTTCACCACCGTGTTCCTGAAGGGCGCCGGCAATGGCATTGGAGATCGCCCCCATGCCGCCCCGGGCCAAGCCCCAAGCCCCGATATTGCCGTCGACATCACCCATCACGTGATGCAGTAAAATATAGGCAGACCCTGGTGAATAAACACCCAAAGCGGTGCCGATAATTCCCGGGCTTGCCATCGTTGCCTTGACCAGGTCATCCTCGAAGTAATCTTCAAGATACTCTGCTGCACTCATTGTGAAGAAGCGTATATACTCATACAATTCCTTTTCACCCAACGCCCAAAACTGTCTGGCCAGGAACAACATTTCCCGAATATCCCGTGGCCGGAAAGAAGTTGGATCAGGGGGTGTTCGCAATAAGGTCTTGCGGATCAGCTGTGAATACCGGGTCAGGTCGGCCTGGAAACGAAACATCGAATCTGCATCATGCGGGGAATACCGCCTGAGCTGGTTATACCCTGCTCCTTCAGTGGGATAGCTAACCAGGGTGCTGCCGTCGTCACCAAAAGCAACCGAACCGAGATACGGCACCAGTACCAGGCCGTGTTTGGTCAGGTTCAGGTCGCGGTGTATGGCCTGGCGCATCATGCTGCAAACGTATGAACAGCTTGAATAGGTAAAACCGCTGTGCAATTCCCGCGATACCGCCGCACCGCCGATATATTCGTTTTTTTCCACCACCAGCACATCCAGACCGGCTTTGGCCAGATAGGCGGCATTGGTTAAACCGTTGTGGCCCGCGCCGATTATGATTGCGTCATAGCGTTTCATTTGAGTATCTCGTGAGCAGCATTATGTCCGGGTCCACCCATCAAACCGCCGCCGGGGTGGCAGCCAGCGCTGCAAAGAAAAAGACCGGGGATCGGCGTCCGGTACTGGGCGGCCTCATACGTTGGGCGCATCATCAGCATCTGGTCGATAGCAAACTCGGTGTGATGCCAATGACCCCCAGTGACATTGCAGGTTTGTTCAATGTCCAAAGGTGTCAGTAATTCCTGGTGAATAATCTGTTTTTTAATGCCCGGTGCATAACGGGCGATAGTATCGATCACCCGCTCTAAAAGTGCTTTGCGAGCCTTATTGGTCCACCCCCCTTTGAGCTGGTAAGGCACATACATGATATGGGCCGAGAGCACATGTTTCCCGGTCGGCGCAAGCGACGCCTCGTAAATGCTGGGTATTAGAATTTCCATGACCGGGTGTTCTGGACTCTCACCATATTTGGCATCGTCAAAGGCGAATTCGATAGCATCCAGATCAGGAGCAATTATCAGGCGTCCATCGGGTCGCTCCAGTCCGTTAAATTCTGGTAAACCGTCGAGGGCAAGATGCAGTTTTGCTACATATCCGTCGCACCGCAGTCGCCGGATTCTATTGCTGAATTCAATTTCAAGATTTGGCGTGCCAACCAGCTCCAGGAAAGTTCGCTTGGGATCTGCCGCCGAAACTATGCGGTCTGCCATAATCTTCTCACCATCGGCCAACTCCACCCCGTTAGCGCTGAGCCCGCCAACATCCGCCTCGATCAAGATACGGGCAACCCTGGAACCGGTTTTGATCTCTGCGCCAGCGGCTTTTGCAGATGAAGCTAGCGCTGCAATCAAACCATCGATGCCGCCGTTGGGTAGGGCGTGGTCGCCGCCCTGCTCCTCGTTCATGCGGTAAAGCATCCCCAATACTGTGTGATTGGGGGAACGTGGTGCCATTTTGGAGCCGATCAATCCGTCCCAGCTAAGGGCCGCTTTCAGCAGATCGCTCTCGAAATTTTCTTCCATCAGATCCCGCGCCGGCAGAGCGGCAATTCGCAGGAATTCACCCATATCGGCCTTGCCGAGCAGGCGCAGCTTGAGCCCTAACCGGGCGAAGGTCAGGATTTCCGGGAGGCTATTATTGCCGATGCGTGGCATGGTCTTTAGCCACGCCGACTTTAATACATCAGCAAAGCGCCGCATCGTCTTTCTGTAATCA
>SMXR01000015.1 GCA_004356215.1 Alphaproteobacteria bacterium
GGCGTCAGGGTCGGGCATCCCCATTTTGGCGGCAATGGTGATTTCCTTGGAAAGTTTACTGAACAACTTGGAGCGCTTTTTGTCCTGGGCGCCCTTGCGGTACATAATATTTTTGAATTTGGAATGGCCGGCCATTTTTGCTTCAAGTTTGCCCTTTTTTTATCTCCAGGGTATATACACCCACACCCCACCATACACCGTATGATGTGATTTAATGTATTTTTTATACCAAATATAGCCCCTGTCGGCACTAAATTTCGCTAATTTTGGGATTATTTCGGCAGATAGGGTTTTATTCATTAAACGAATAAGGGGCAAATACTCCTTTTTTCTTTTTCTTCTACATATTTACCTAAACTAATTTTTAAACACTAACCGCATTTCCTGTGGATTTTTTTATAAAATACCTTTATTTTCCGAATTGGCAATATGTCACGAGGTCTCCCGTTTGGTCGGGTTGCCTGTGGAATGCAATACCATTCTGTGGAAATATGCAGGACACGCTACTCGTGGCATGTTGACACAACCGGGCAACAGGAGCCGGAACAAGTCAACAACCACGGGGGATTTAGTATGTCTCAAAAACAAACAGGAAAATTTTGTCACCACTGTAATAAAAATGTTATGGCGACCGGAACAACGCCAAATCACATATTGCACTTTTTCTTAACACTTTTCACTTTTGGATTTTGGGGTATCGTCTGGATACTAGTTGCCGCAGGTAAAGTGGGTGGCTTCCGATGTACCACATGTGGAAGTAAAGTTTGAAAACATGAAAAATTCGGATGCTCGCTCGGGGCGGGCCGTGACAAGTTTTTGCCCACCCCCTTTTAGAAATTAAAATTTGGTCGGTTTATTTCAGGAGAGTTCTTTTGCTGAAATAAATCTTGTTTTGCTAATCTTAAGATTATTTCGGCAGATAGGGCCTCAAGCGCCCGCCGATGCGCACCGGGGAAATGGATTTTGCCAAACCGGTGGTATCATCGCTTTCCACCAAAACTCCGCAAAACGTGGCCTCGCCATCGGCCGGGCTGAAACGCTGGTTCGAGACCTTGACCAGAAAACGATGGATCGGTTCTTCCTTTTTCATGCCGATAACGGAATCGTAATCACCGCACATCCCGGCATCGGTCTGATAGGCGGTGCCGCCCGGGAAAATCTGGGCATCGGCGGTGGGGACGTGGCTGTGGGTACCAACCACCAGCGTTGCGCGGCCATCACAAAAATGGCCCATCGCCATTTTTTCAGAGGTGGCATCGGCGTGCATATCGACCAGAATAAATTTGGCCTTCTCACCCAACGGATAGCCCTCAAGGATGCGCTCAACCGCCCGGAACGGGTCATCAAGCGCGTCCATGAACACCCGCCCCATGGCATTGATGATAACGATCCATTTACCGCCTTCGCCTTTCACCGCATAAACTCCATGGCCCGGGGCGCCGTCAGGATAATTGATCGGGCGTAATATCCTCGGTTCTTTATCTAGGTATGGAATAACCTCGCGCTGGCCCCAGATATGATTGCCCGAGGTGATGCAATCCGCCCCGGCATCAAAAAACTGTTCGGCAATCTTTTCCGTCATGCCAAAGCCGCCGGCGGCGTTCTCGCCATTGACGACGACAAAATCCAGGCCCCATTTTTTTCGCAAAAGCGGGATTTGTTCACAAACCACCGTCCGCCCCGAGCGGCCCATGATATCCCCTGCAAACAATACCTTCATTACGCCGCCTTTCCAGACCTGAATACCCAGCAGCGGGCTTCGGTTATGACCGCATCCAGGTCCTGGTCATGGGCCTCGAACGGCAGGGCTTTTTCGCGCTGGCCTTCAAAGGCCAAACCAATCGCCAAAACCGCGCGCTCTTTCCTTAAAGCCCCAAGAGTGCGGTCGTAATAGCCCTTGCCCTGGCCGATGCGGTTGCCGGTCTCATCAAATCCCAAAAGCGGCACCAAAACAATGTCAGGGTTGGTGGTTTTGGCGGTTTTTAGTGGCTCCATTGCCCCCTCCAGGCCCTTTTTCAGCTTATCGCCGGTTTTAAAGAACCGAAATTCAAGCGGGGCATTTTCTTTCACCACCACCGGCAGCGCCACCTGGGTTCCGCCCTGCTCAAGCGCTTCAAGCAACGGCAGCGGATTTATTTCACTGCCCAGCGGATAATACCCGGCCACGGTACTGGGGTTAAAAAGGCTGGGAAGGGCTCGAAAAAAATTATCGGCCAACGCCTTAAAGGTTTTTAGGTCCGCAGATTTATATAACTGGCGCCGCCGGGTTCTTAATTCTGTACGGAGGGTTTCTTTTTTTTTAGTGGGTGTGCTCATGGAGAGGCCAGGTCAGGCATTTTCTAATTCATCGGCCAGAACTTCGATGGTCTCGGACATACCATCCAGAAGTTCGGCCAGTTTGGCGGCGGTTTCGGATTCGTCGATCGGAATTTTGCCGTCCTTGATGCCCTGCAATTCGGTGCGGGTTTCCTCAAATTCATCGGCGATCAGCAGGGCCGACATCAGCATCAGCTTGTTTTCACCAACCTGGCCCAGCCGCGCGGTGAGCGTGCGTACCTTGTTATCCAACAGTTTGGCCAGGCCCAACAGGCGGTCTTCTTCACCATCCCGGCACGCCAGGGTATAGCGATGATTGTTGATCGAAACGCTGACTTGTCCCATATATTCGCCTATTCGCCCTAACTTGCCAGTTTTTCCAAGGCGGCAATGGTTTTATCCAGCTGCGCCCCCAAATCTTTCTTTAATTCGCCGGTCGCTACCAGGGCTTCTCCCGGAAGATCCGGTTCTTCGGGGACACTTTCCAGTGCTTCTTCATAGGTTTTTTGCAATTCATTATATTGCCCGCGCAGCATCTTGAACGACTGGTCCATGGATTTGTATTCCTTGTGAACCCGCTCAAGTTCATTTTTCAAAAATTCGGTTTCGGGATCTGGCCCTTGCGGGGCTTCGCTCCATTCGCCATCTTCGCCCAACTCCAGGTTACCACTGGGCGGGCGGCCTTTTCTGGTCATGGCCTTTACCGTGGTTTGTAAAACCTTGAAGGACTGGTCAAGGGTCTGATAATCCCCCTTCATGTCTTTGAGGCGGTCATCCAGCCCGGCATTTTCTTTGCGCAGGGTGGCAATCTCTGCCTTTGATCCCAGCGCCCCTTTCACCGCATGCGAAAGACGATCAAGCGATACATGCAAACGCTCCTCGGCGTCAGGCAGGGTGGCTCTCATTCTTTTGCGTGCTTTTATCATAAACCCAAGTTCTTTCTTAGCCGATATTTTTTAAGATAGGGCGGCGTTTGTGGGCGCGTCAACCCGAGGCTGAAAAAAAGAAAAACAGACCCCCAAAGCCCCTCTTCAACCCTAAGATAAAACACAATTGCAGCGGTTACCAGCGGCGTTCCTGTTTGTGGCTAAAAAAAACTGAAAAAAGTCATAAAAAAGCGTTGACGTAAGGGCTTATGGTGGCCATGGTGGCGCGGCTTGCAGCACTGGGCCCCGGGGGAGAGAATTTGACGGAACCAAGACGTTGTAAATAGGGCTTTTCCGTCTAAAAGAGCAAAAGAATCAGCCAGCTTTCATGTCGAATAAAAAGAACACAGTGAAACCCGACAGAACCTTGGCGAATGCCATCCGTGCCTTGTCTATGGATGCCGTCCAACGGGCCAAATCAGGCCACCCCGGGATGCCGATGGGAATGGCCGATGCGGCGACGGTGCTGTTTTCAAAATTCCTGAAATTTGATCCGACCTGGCCGGAATGGCCCGACCGCGACCGTTTCGTGTTGTCTGCCGGGCATGGTTCGATGCTGTTGTATTCGCTTTTGTACCTGACCGGGTACAAGGGGCCGACCATTGAAGACATTAAAAATTTCCGCCAGCTGTTAAGCCCGTGTGCCGGCCACCCGGAATATGGCGAACTGCCGGGGGTCGAAGCCACCACCGGGCCATTGAGCCAGGGCCTGGGCATGGCGGTCGGCATGGCCATCGCAGAACGGGCGCTTGGGGCCGAGTTTGGCCCTGAGGTTTTTGACCATTATACCTATGTTATTGTTGGTGACGGCTGCCTGATGGAGGGCCTCAGCCATGAAACCCTGTCACTCGCCGGGCACCAGAAGTTAAGCAAGCTAATCGTGCTTTGGGACGACAATTCAGTCTCGATTGACGGGCCCACCAGTCTCGCGGTCTCCGACGATCAATGCCAGCGCTTTGAAGCGCATGGGTGGGATACTATCGCGGTTGACGGCCATGACCCGGCGGCGGTTGAGGCGGCGATCGCCAAAGCACGCAAAAGCGACAAACCTTCGCTGATCGCCTGTAAGACAATAATCGGCTTTGGCGCCCCCAACAAACAGGGCACCGCGGCCACCCACGGCGCCCCTTTGGGGGAAGATGAGGTCGCCGCCGCCCGCAAGACCCTGGGTTGGCCCCACAA
This sequence comes from Alphaproteobacteria bacterium, assembly GCA_004356215.1. Classification (GTDB taxonomy): domain Bacteria; phylum Pseudomonadota; class Alphaproteobacteria; order Sphingomonadales; family SMXR01; genus SMXR01. Next base: position 4,425 of record SMXR01000015.1, read on the forward strand.
AGCCTTCGAAATCCCCGATGACATTCTTAAAACCTGGCGCGGTTTTGGCACCCGTTCAAAACCCGACGTCAAAGCCTGGAAAAAGCGTTTTCTGGATCTGGATGACCAAACCCGCAGTATTCTTGAAGGGCGCTTGAAAGGGACATTACCGGCAAGTCTGGACGCCAGGCTCAATGCTCATAAAAAGGCGCTGGTGGCAACCCCGAAGACGGTCGCTACCCGCAAGGCTTCCGGCGACGCTTTGGAAATTATCAATTCCCTGAGCGACGCCACCATCGGCGGTTCGGCAGACCTGACCGGATCAAACAACACCCTGACCAGCGGGTTTCAGGCCATGACCCCTGAAAACCCAACCGGCAGGTACATTTATTACGGGGTTCGTGAATTTGCCATGGCCGCGTGCATGAACGGCCTGGCGCTGCACGGCGGGTTTATTCCCTATGGCGGCACTTTCCTGATCTTTACAGATTACGCCCGGCCGGCGATCCGGCTGGCGGCCTTGATGGGGCTGCGGTCAATTTTTGTCATGACCCACGATTCCATCGGCCTTGGCGAAGACGGCCCGACCCATCAAACGATCGAGCATTTAATGAGCTTGCGCGCAATCCCCGGCCTTAATGTTTTCAGGCCTTGTTGCGCGGTTGAAGTGGCCGAATGCTGGGCGCTGGCGCTGGAAGACGCAAAAAAACCGAGTATTATAGCCCTGACCCGGCAAACCATCGCCCCGGTCAGGAACAAGCATTATGAAGAAAACATGAGCGCCCGCGGTGGCTATATTTTACGCGATGCCGAAGCCAAGGCCCAGGTCACCCTGGTTGCCACCGGCTCGGAAGTCGAAGTGGCGCTGGCGGCCAAGGAAATCCTGGACAAAAAAAATATTCCAGCACGGGTTGTCAGCATGCCCTCAATCGAACATTTCCTGGCCCAGTCCGCGGCCTACAAAAAAGAGGTTCTCGGCGCCGGGACATTGAAGGTTTCTATAGAGGCCGGAATTACCCGGGGCTGGGAAGCGATTGTCGGGGACAATGGTTTTTCGGTTGGAATCGACCGCTTTGGGTTGTCAGCGCCGGCAGAAGATTTATATGTACATTTCGGCTTTACCGGCGCCGATGTCGCCGCCAGGATATTAAACAGGTTCCGGGCCAGTGCCTAACCCTATTGGGCCTGACCCTATTGGGCCTGACTATAATTCGTTTAAGGGAGTTAACAGATGACAGTACGGGTAGCCATCAACGGCTTTGGAAGGATCGGCCGCAATATTCTGCGCGCCATCCATGAAAGCGGGCGCAAGGACCTCCAGGTTGTGGCCGTCAATGATCTCGGCGATGTCGAGATGAACGCCTATCTTTTCAAGCGCGATTCAGTCCATGGCCCTTTCCCGGGCACGGTGGAAACCAAGGGCAGTTCCATGATTATCAACGGGGATGAAATTTCGGTCACGTCTGAGCGCGACCCGGCCAAGCTGCCGTGGCA
>SMXR01000016.1 GCA_004356215.1 Alphaproteobacteria bacterium
CCCTCGACATCCGCCCCATCAGGCAAGGCTGAGGTAATTTCAGCAACGCTCAAGGGCTCGGTGGTGGCAAACAACAGCGCTTCCACCATGCGTAAATGTTCCTGGTCTTTATCCATCATCGGCCCTCTTGCTCGCTTTTATATACAATGGCCCAAAGGGTTCCAATTGTTTCACTTTTGCACGCCCCTCCCGCGCTAACTCCAGCACCGCCGCAAAGGTGCTTGCGGTCGCTGATTTGTTCAGGTCTATATCCTTAATGCCCTCAGGCAGGAATTCTTTCAAGTCGGTCCATTTCAGGGCGCTGCCAATCATTGTATTCAGGCGGTGCAAGGCTTGATCGAGCGAAAACACCTTGCGCTTTTCGATGGTCAGCAGGCCGCCGTCGGCGCGCACCTTGATATCAGAATAGGCCCGAAGCAGTTCATAATAACTGACGGTGAAATTTGATTTCCGGAATATTTTTATGCCCTCCGGGGCGCCGCGCCAAAATACATCACGGCCCAGGCGGTTCCGGGAAATAAGCTGGGCACCGCTTTCGCGCATGGCCTCAAGCCGTTGCAGGCGCAGCTGCAGGCGGGTTGCCATCTCTTGCGCGGAAGGCTCTTCATCGTCGGCACTTTCGGGAAGCAACAGGCGGGATTTCAGATAGATCAACCAGGCCGCCATCACCAGGTAATCAGCCGCGATTTCAATTTTTAATGACCGCGCTTCAGAAATAAATGACAGGTATTGTTCGACCAGCGCGAGGATAGAGATTTGGGTAATATCAACCTTTTGCGAACGCGCCAAAACCAGCAGGATGTGCAGCGGCCCTTCAAAGCCATCAAGGTCGAGGATCAGGTTTTCATCTGATTTTTCATACGCAGAAAAATCAACGTCGCCAAAATCCATACTATCCCAAGTGCTCGTGTTCATTTTTCACTTTCAACATTCCTGTTTATAAGTACATGACCTACCCAAACAAGTTCAAGATCAAATCGGTTAACCAATAAGCTGGGTCAAAAATCAAATACTGCAGCAGGTTAAACCTTATTCCAAGAGATGAAAACAACATCGGTAAAAGAAAAATAAGGCCGAGCAAAATGATAAAACCATACCGCTCTATCTGGTTAAATTTATAGGCCAAAGGCCCGGGAAGGAGGCCCGCCACCACCCGGCCACCATCCAGTGGCGGCAGCGGGAGCATATTAAACAAGGCGATCAGAATGTTGAAAAATATCATAAACGTCAAATTATTAGCAAACCAGTCGTGGGCAACGCCGGGGATAATCGGAAGCAGTAAAAGCAACACCCCGCCCATCAGGGCCAGAAAAATGTTTGCCGCGGGCCCGGCCAGCGCTACCCAAATCATATCGCGTTTGGGGTTGCGTAAATTCTGGGTCGTCACCGGCACCGGTTTGGCATAGCCAAAAATAAAGCCGCCAATAAAAAACAAAACCCCGGGCAGAATAATGGTGCCAAAGGGGTCAATATGCTTGATCGGATTGAGGCTGAGGCGTCCCAGCCTTTTTGCCGTTGAATCGCCAAAATAATTGGCAACATAGCCGTGGGCGGCTTCATGCAGCGTTATGGCCAGCAGGATCGGCAAGGCCATAACCGATATTCGCAATAGTATTTCTTCCATACTCAAAACCTTATTTAAGTTTCCCGGCGATTTCCTGATAGCGTTCCAACACCTCACCGATCACCAGGCCGTCACCTTTTTGCGGCATTTCCAGCAAGCTGGCAAGGCGGGATTCTTTTCCCGGGGACATCGCGCTTACGCCCGCCATCACCCCTTCCATTTCACGCAAATTACCGCTGCAATGCAGCACCAGGTCAACCCCGGCACCCAAGGTCATTTCTGCACGTTTTTTGAACGAGCCATAAAGCGCCCGCATGGCCAGATCATCGCTGATCAGGAAATTTTCGAAACCTATTTCGCGGCGAATAACCTCTTCAACTATTTTTATTGAAAAGGTTGCCGGGCCATTACGGTCAATGTCTTGATAAACAACATGCGCGGTCATCGCAAAGGGGCAATCCTTTAGCCGCTGGAATGGCAAAAAATCATTTGTCATCAAGTCTGCTTTAGCGGTGGCGACCAGCGGCAGGGCCTTGTGGCTGTCGACCGCGGCGCGGCCATGGCCCGGAATATGCTTTATCACCGGCAGGATCCCGACCGACATCAACCCATCGATCGCCACCCGGCCCAGGGCGGCGACAATTTCCGGGTTTTCGGAAAACGCCCGGTCACCGATAATATTATCGGCACCGGCCACCGGTACATCAATCACCGGCAGGCAATCAACGGTAAAACCCAGGGCTTTCAGTTCAAGCCCTATCATTTGAATATTGAGAAAAAGGGCCTCTTTTGCTCTTTCCGGATCTTCCGCATATAAAGCACCAAAAGGGGCCATCGGCGGCGCCGGGCGCCAATGGGGCGGTCCCAGACGCTGGACGCGGCCGCCTTCCTGGTCAACAAAGATCGCCATGTTATCGCGGCCAAGCAGGGCTTTTATTTCAACAATCAGGCCGGCAACCTGGTCGGGGTCGTTGATATTCCTGGCAAAAAGGATCAGGCCATAAGGGCTGCTTTCTTTGAAAAACGCCCTTTCGTCCCTGGTTAGCGTCAAACCCTCTGGGCTGAATATGACTGGTGATGTGGTGATAAATATGCCCTCTTTTCTTAGCGGGCAGCCGCCAAACAATCCTGGCCCAGCGCCTTGAGGCTGGTGCATGTGCGCTCTGCTTCGGCTTCGGTGGAAAAATAGCCTGCGCGAAGCCGGTATAATGTGCGCCCGTCAGAGGTGGTCATGCGTTGGATATCCGGGGTCAATGAGTTCAGCGCGCTGGCATACCGCTCCGACAAAATCCGCCAGGCATTTTCAGCTCCGGTTTCCTGGCCAAAAGCCCCAAGCTGGATAATATAATTCCCGGCACTTGGGGGCGGGGTGGTGGAGGCGGTTTTGGCCGGCGCCGTTTCAGGTTCGGTTTCCTTGATCAGGTCGGCAATCGTGGTATCTCCCCCGAGATCACCCAGCGGCTGTTCCGCGGTCGGCTGGACATTATCCTCCAGCTTGGTTTCTTCCCCCGAAACCCGGTCAAAAATAAGCCTGTCCTGGTGCGGGATTTCCATCCCGCCGGGGTCTTCAGGTTTGGTTTTAACCGGTTGGGTTTCGGCGCTAATCAGGGGTGGTTCGCCATTATCCGCTGCATTTTGATTATAATAAAGCGACCACAAAACCCCGCCGAATACGAAAACGGCTAAAATGCTGGCCATAATCAGAAAGGTTCGGCGGTTATTATCACGAAATTTGTAATCAGACATATTTTCTTGGTCTTTCACATTATCCTTAAGGGGTTCAAACCAGAGGTCGTCCCCTTTTCCCGAGGCTTGGTTTTTTCCGGGTTTATTTTTTTTTGCCGCCATCAATGCATTTCCTTCAAAGGCTCGACCCCGAGCACCTCCAGACCCTCGGCAATGACCAGCGCCAGGGCGCGAACCAGGGCTAGCCGGGCCAATGTCAGCGCTTCATCCCCTTCTATCACGAAACGTAAATCGGGGTCATCATTTCCTTTGTTCCAAAGGGCATGAAATTCAGAGGCCAGGTCATAGAGGTAAAAAGCAATACGGTGCGGTTCATGGGCTTCGGCCGCCGCTTCCACCGTGCGCGGCCAGGCCGCCAGGGTGCGCACCAGGTTAATCTCGGCCGGATCCACCAGCCGGGAAAAGTCTGCGTTTTGCAGCTGGTCCAGACCGGTAGCCAGGGTGGGCATGATTTCGCCTGCTTTTTTAAAAACAGAGTGGGAACGGGCGTGGGCATATTGGACATAAAACACCGGGTTTTCCCGTGACTGCTCCTTGACCTTTTCAAAATCAAAATCCAGCGGCGCCTCATTTTTACGGGTCAGCATGATAAACCGCAAGACCCCGGCGCCAACCTCGTCAACAACCTCTCGCAGGGTGACAAACTGGCCCGACCGTTTCGACATTTTAATCGGGGCGCCGCCGCGGTACAGCTTGACCAGCTGGCAAAACTTGGCATCCAGCCTGGCTTTGCCATCCGACAAGGCAATAACCACGGCCTGGATACGCTTGCCATAGCCGCCATGATCGGCCCCCAGTATTACGATCTGGTCCATGAACCCACGCTGGATTTTGTCATAGTGATAGGCGATATCGGTGGCAAAATAGGTGTAAGAGCCATCGAATTTTACCAGCGGCCGGTCAACATCATCGCCGAAATCTGTTGCCCTGAACAGGGTTTGCTCCCGTGGCTCCCAGCCTTCCGGTTTTTTGCCCTTGGGCGGGTCCAGAATACCTTCGTAAATCAACCCCTTTTTCTTCAGGGTGCCAATGGTTTTGGCGACCAGGTCAGAATCCAGCAGCGATTGTTCAGAAAAGAACACGTCGTGACGGATGCCGAGCGCGGCAAGGTCGCCCCGGATCAGGTCCATCATCGCCGCAATCGAAGCTTTTTTGAAGATTTTCAGCCAATCGCCCTCGCCGGCATCCTTGAATTTGTCGCCGTATTTTTTGGCGAGCTTTTTGCCCAGCGGAATAAGGTATTCACCAGGATACAAACCGTCCGGGATATTAAATATTTCCTCACCCAGGGCCTCGCGGTAGCGGAGGTGGACCGACCGGGCCAAAGCGTCGATCTGAACCCCGGCATCGTTGGTGTAATATTCCTTGGTGACCTTGTGACCGACCATTTCAAGCAAATTGGCCAGTGCATCCCCGAACACCGCTCCGCGAACATGGCCGACATGCATTGGCCCGGTAGGATTGGCCGAGACGTATTCAACATTGACCGCCGCCCCGCCGCCGGCTTTTGATGCCCCGTAGGCCTTGCCGCTTTTTAAAATGTCAGGAACCCGGGCCTGCCAAAACGCCGGGATCAGTTTCAAATTGATAAATCCCGGCCCGGCGATATCGACGCTATCGACGATTTCCAGAGCCTTAAATTTTGCCGCAATAATTTCCGCCAGCTGACGCGGGTTGACCCCTGCCGCCTTGGCCAAAACCAGGGCCGCATTTATCGCCACATCACCGTGGGATTTATCCCGCGGCGGCTCAATCGCGACAGCCTTGAAGGAGATATCTTCAGGCAGGTTGCCTTCGCCCTTCATTTTCCCTAAAATGCCATCAAGAGTATCTCGTAAGTTATTGAAAACATTCATAATTAATAAATTTAACTCTTAAACAGTTTCTGGTGCTCACCAAGCGCGTACCGGTCGGTCATTCCGGCGATAAAATCTGCCGCTACCCGGGCTGTTGCCCGAGCCCCGGGGGCGGCCGCCTGGCGACCCCATTCAGGGGGCATTTTCTCTGGTTTTTCAATATAGAGATTAAACAGGTCTGTCACCACCCTTTTGCCATTCTCTGACATGGTGCTAACTTTTGGGTGCTGGTACATATTGGCCATCAGGAAATCCTTGAGGTCACCCATTTCCGATACCATGGCATCAGAGAAGGCAATGACCGGTGCCGATGCGCCGCGAATATCATCGGGATGCCCCGGCCCCAGGTCGCCCAGGCGCCCTTCGCTTTCGGTCAAAAGGTCAACCACCATCAGGTTGATGATGCGCCGGACCACCTCGTGGATGCGGATGTTTTCCGGAATATCCTTGGTGGTTTTATCCACCTCTTCAATCACCCGGGCGATCAGTTTGATGTCTTTGAGCTGGCTGAATTTGAAAAGCCCTGCCCTGAGGCCGTCTTCAATATCGTGGTTGTTGTAGGCAATATCATCGGAAAGCGCGGCGACCTGGGCCTCGGCGGCGGCAAAGGTGTGGACCTCCAGGTCATGCAAGGGCAAATACTCTCGAAACGCCCAAGGCAAGGTTTTTGGAGGGTTTTGGACATCAATCGCGGCCCCGGCCAGGGGGCCGTTGTGCTTGGCCAGGCCTTCCAGTGTATCCCAGGTCAGGTTGAGGCCGGGAAAGGCGGCATAGCGCCGCTCAAGCGTGGTGACCAGGCGCAGGCTCTGGGCATTGTGATCAAAACCGCCAAAAGGTTTCATGGCGGCGTTGAGGGCATCGCCGCCAGCGTGGCCAAAGGCGGTATGGCCAAAATCATGGGCCAGGGCCAACGCCTCACCCAAATCCTCGTTCAGGCCGAGGGCGCGGCAAATGCTGCGGGTGATCTGTGCCACCTCAATCGAATGGGTCAGGCGGGTGCGGTAATAATCGCCCTCATGAAAAACAAACACCTGGGTTTTGTGCTTCAGGCGGCGAAAAGTGGAACAATGGATAATACGGTCGCGGTCGCGCTGGAACGGGGTCCTAGTCGTGCTTTCCACTTCGCCGTAGAGCCGCCCGCGGCAGTTTTTGCGGGTGCAGGCGTAAGCTTTCAGCCCACCTTCGTATGTATTTGTCAGGACCATAATCACGCGGTTTCCTTCTTTCATGAAACCGCGGCATTGGCAAGTATGTGAATTACTTGGCTTGACGCCGCCTTTTGCGGTATTACATAAGGGTCTCGATTGAAACAGGATTGATAACCGTTATGACAACAGACGCACCATTTACCATCAGCGAAAGCGCCGCCAAACGCGTGCGCCACCTGATTGAAAGCGAGGGCAACCCCAAGCTGAAGCTCAGGATTGCGGTCCAGGGCGGCGGCTGTTCGGGCTTTCAATACGAGTTCAAGCTGGATGAGGCCACCGAAGATGGTGACATTGTCGTTGAGCGCGGCGGTGCCACGGTGGTGATCGACGAAACCTCGCTGCTCTATATGATTGGCTCGGAAGTGGATTATGCCGAAGAGCTGGTCGGTTCCTACTTCAAGATCACCAACCCCAACGCCCAGTCGTCCTGCGGCTGCGGCACCTCTTTTTCGGTTTAGGCGTCTACCCCCAGATACATCAGGGTGAAAACAATATTATCAAACAGGCCGTGGGCAATGATCAATGGCCACAGGCTGCGGCCGAACCGGTAAAAAGCCAAGCCGAAAATTGCGGCGATCATGAACACCACAATGGCGCCCGCCACCCCCTGATTAAGATGTAACATACCAAAAACGGCAGCCTGCAGGGTGATAGCAAACCCGGCGGCTACGGTGTTTGAGCCGAACAATTGATAGAGGATGCGCATTAAAAACCCGCGAAAAACAACCTCTTCACCGAAAGCCGCTGCAAGCCAGGCCACCGCCGTCATGCCATAAAAAAATATCATTGGATCGGTCAGGATCACATTAAAATCACTGGAATCGGGGACCATGCCAAACTGGGCGAGAAAGTAGGTTAGGCCGGTGGCAGCGACAAAAATAAAGACCGCTAGGGCAACCCCCAGCAGCACCACCCGGCGCCACGATTCCGGTATTTTAAGACCAAGGTCGCTTAAGGTTTCCCCTCTTATCTTTTGCAGGCCCCATACCAAACCAATGGTGAGCAACATGCCTCCGGGAATGGCGAGGAAGCCCGGCACCGCCAGTAACTCTTTAGCATTGGGCAAATTAAAAATTTCCAGGACTTCAGTATTCACCCCATCCTGGATAAAAAGAACCACAATTAACGCTATAAAACTGAAAATGAAAAAAGCGAAAAGGACCAGCACAAACTCGCCAATCAACCGCCCTTTTGAAATTTGTCCCGCAGCTGTCATAAAACCCTCTAAATTTTGCTTTTGATCTTTTACCCGTGAATACGCTAAGCAAGGGTTAACAACTTGTCCAGTGGGGAAAATGAATGAAAATTGCAACATTTAACGTAAACTCTATAAAAGCGCGCCTGCCCCGGGTGCTTGAGTGGCTGAAAGAGCGCAACCCCGATGTGGTGTGTTTGCAGGAAATCAAATCACTGGATGAAAATTTCCCGCGGATGGAAATTGAAGACCTGGGCTACAATATTGAGACCCACGGCCAGAAAACCTACAACGGCGTCGCCCTCCTCTCCAAATTCCCCATCGAGGATGTCCAGCGCGGCCTGCCGGAAAATACCGAAGACGACCAGGCGCGTTACATCGAGGCCTTCACCGGCGGCGTCCGGATCGGGTGTTTATATCTTCCCAACGGCAACCCGATCCCCGGCGAAAAGTTTGACTATAAACTGCGCTGGATGGATCACCTGGTCAGCCATGCCAAAACCCTGCTGGCTTACGAGGAGCCACTGGTGCTGTGCGGGGACTATAACGTTATCCCCAAGGACGAGGATGTTTTCGACCCCGCCCGGTTTGAGGGCGATGCCCTGACCCAGCCGGCGACAAGGGCCAGATACCGCGAGCTGATGTATCTGGGCTTTACCGATGCGCTCCGGGTTTTGCGCCCCTCCGGGGCTGATTATACCTTCTGGGATTACCAGCGCGGCGCCTGGCAAAAAGACAATGGCCTGCGGATTGACCACCACCTCTTGAGCCCCCAGGCCGCCGACATCCTGAAAGACTGCCAGATTGATAAAATGGTCCGCGGCGGCGAGCGCGCCTCAGACCACGTCCCGATCTGGATTGACCTGGATATTTAAAATTGACTGAAGCCTAACCCAGTCGTGCCAGCGCTTCTTCCAATTTGGCCTTGGTAGCCAGTTCTGAATCAAGTTTTTCTTTCGCTTCCAAAATAACCGCCTCCGGCGCCTTGGCGGTAAAGCCCTTGTTCTTGAGGCGGCCTTCAAGGGCGGCGATTTCCCTGGCAGACCCGGCAATGCCTTTTTCAAGCCGGGCCTGTTCGGCGGCGATATCAATCACCCCTTCAAGCGGCAGGACAAACGTGGCCTCGCGGGCGAGAACCTGGATGGCGGCCCCGCCCCTGTTTTTGGCCTCGACCTTAAGCCCTTCAACCCGGGCCAGGTGCGAAATCAGCGCGCGGTATGATTTAAGCCGGGCCTGGGTCTCTTTGCTGGCCCCGGTGACATAGGCCGGAACCTTGGCCCCGGCGGGAACGCCCAATTCCTGGCGCGACGAGCGGATGCCGGTGACGACATCAATCAGCCAGTTAATATCCTCACCCGCCGTCTTATACGCGGGCATGGCTTTGGCGTCGGGCCAGGACCCGAGGATCAAATCACCTTCGCGCCTGGCAGGCGTTGCGTGCCACAACTCTTCGGTGACAAACGGCATAAACGGGTGCAGCAAGGTCAGGATGTTTTCCAGAACCCATCCAGCGGTCTTCCGGGTCTCGGCCTTGGCTTTTTCATCTTCGCCAAAAAGCACCGGTTTCGACAGCTCAAGATACCAGTCGCAAAAGATGCCCCAGGTGAAATGATAGATCGCGTCGGACGCGACATTAAATTGAAACCCCTCAAGCGCTTTGGTGACCTTTTCGACACAGACTTTAGTCTCGCCGATAATCCATTGGTTGACGGTGCCCTTGGCCGCTTTGGGGTCGAAGCCGATGGCATCAAGCGCATCATTCATCTCACAAAAGCGCGCCGCATTCCAAAGCTTGGTGGCAAAATTGCGGTAGCCCTGGACCCGGCTTTCGGAAAGTTTGATATCGCGCCCCTGAGTTTCCATGATCGCCAGCGTAAAGCGCAGGGCGTCGGCGCCGTATTTATCAATAAAATCAAGCGGGTCAATCGCGTTGCCCCTGGATTTCGACATCTTGGCGCCGGCCTGGTCGCGCACCAGGCCGTGGAGATAAACCGTATCGAACGGCACTTTATCCATGAAATGGAGGCTGTCCATCATCATCCGCGCCACCCAGAAAAACAGGATGTCAAAGCCGGTGACCAAAACCGAGCCGGGATAATAGCGCGCCAGTTCCGGGGTCTCTTTA
>SMXR01000017.1 GCA_004356215.1 Alphaproteobacteria bacterium
CGGGGTAATGGCCTATATCCCTTTTGTCGGCGCTTTATTCACGCTGGTTCTGGCGCTTTTGGTTGGCGTTGGCCAGTTTGGCATGGACCCGGGCGCGCTGGGCCTGATTGCGCTGGTATATGTCGCGGTCCAGTTGCTTGAAGGCATGGTCTTGACGCCCCGGCTGATCGGGTCTCATGTGCGCCTGCACCCGGTGTGGGTTTTATTTGCAATCTTTGCCGGCGGCGAAATTTTAGGGTTTGTTGGCGTTTTAATCGCGATCCCGGTTGCCGCGGTGGTCGGGGTGCTGGTGCGTTTTTTTGTCGAGCGCTATCTGAAAAGCCATTGGCATAAAGGGGGCCGCAGGAAAAAACGCAGAAGGCCCCGCGCCCGCTGATTGGAACTGAGGCATGGAACCCAATCAATACATCCTCGATTTTCCGGTCCTGCACTCGCACTCAACGGAAGATTTTGTCATTGGTGATTGCAACCGGATTGCCGCCGATTTCATTGCCGCCTGGCCGGATTGGCCGGCGCACGCCCTGATTTTGGTTGGGCCCCGGGCCAGCGGCAAAACCCACCTGGCAAAAATCTGGCAGGACCGGGCAGGGGCAAGCCTGATTGCGGGCCGCGACCTGACGAAGGAAATGGTCCCCGACCTTGGCAAAAACGTCATCGTTGAAGCCGCCGGGGAGGGCGACGATCCGGAAGCCCTTCTTCACCTTTATAACTGGCTTGGGGCCAACCAGGGTTTCCTGTTGATGACAGAAACCCGGGCGCCGTCAGCCTGGGGAATTAACCTGAAGGACCTGGCCTCACGCCTGAAGGCGACCCCGGTGGCCAAGCTTGCCGAACCAGATGAGGAAATTCTGGCGGCGGTCATGGCCAAGCAATTTTCAGATCACCAAATTGTCGTTGATGACACGGTGATGGCCTATTTGCATAAACGCATGGAACGTTCCTATGCCGCAGCGGCTGAAATCGTTTACAAACTCGACCAATTGTCACTGACAAAAAAATCCCGGGTGACCATCCCGTTGGCCCGCAGGGTGCTGGAAGACGAATGAAGCAGACCTGGAAAACCGCTCCAAATTCGGAAAAATATATCAACCGTGAAATGTCGTGGCTGCGGTTTAATTTGAGGGTTTTGGAAGAGGCCAACAATGAAAGCCACCCGCTTTTGGAACGGTTGAATTTCCTCGCCATATCGGGCTCAAACCTGGATGAATTTTATATGGTTCGGGTGGCTGGGCTGATGGGCCAGATGGCCTCGGGTTTGGCGGTGACCAGTGGCGATGCCCTGACCCCGGCCGAACAATTAAAAAAGATAAACAAGTTGGCAGAAACCCTGATGAAGGGCCAGCAAAGTTGCTGGGCGGAGCTCCGGAAAAAACTTAAAAAAGGCGGGCTCGAGGTTCTTGAGGAGGGCGATGTCAAAACCAAAGAAAAGGACTGGCTGGAAACGTTTTTCCTGGAACAAGTGTTCCCGGTTCTAACCCCGTTGGCGATTGACCCGGCGCACCCGTTTCCCTTCATCCCCAACCTCGGGTTTACCATGATCCTGTCGCTCGAGCGCAAGACCGGCAAGGAAGCGATGAAGGTGTTGATCCCGATCCCCAACCAAATCCCACGGTTTGTGAGAATTCCCGGTAAAAAAATTCGTTTTATCAGCCTTGAAAACCTGGTTAGCCTTTTCCTTGATCGTTTGTTTCCTAACTCCATCGTGTCCGGAGCCGGGGTCTTCAGGGTTATCCGGGATAGTGATCTGGAAATTGAAGAAGAAGCCGAAGATCTTGTCCGGGTTTATGAAACCGCATTGAAACGGCGCCGCCGCGGCAACCTGATCCGCCTGAAGATGAACGCAACAATCCCGGCCGATTTGAAGGCTTTGGTTATCAAGGAACTTAAAGCCGGCCCGGAGTGCGTTGTTCTGGTCGACGGGATTTTGGGCATTAACGATGTCAGCCAGCTGATTACAAACGATTTGCCCGGGCTTTTGTTCAAGCCTTACACCCCGCGCTATCCGGAACGGATACGCGAGTTCGGTGGTGATATTTTTGCGGCCATCAAGGCCAAGGACTTTGTTGTCCACCACCCCTATGAAAGTTTTGACGTGGTACATAAATTCCTGAGCCAGGCCGCGGCCGACCCGGATGTGGTGGCCATCAAGCAGACGCTTTACCGGGCCGGGGATCAGTCACTGGTCATCAATGCCCTGATCGAAGCCGCTGAAGCCGGCAAATCGGTGACCGCGGTGGTTGAGCTCAAAGCCCGCTTTGAAGAGGCGCAAAACATCAAATGGGCCCGGGACCTTGAACGGTCCGGGGCGCAGGTGGTGTTTGGTTTCCTGCAATTAAAAACTCACGCCAAGGTTTCAATGGTGGTCCGCCGAGAACAGCAAAAAATGGTCACCTACGTTCATTTTGGCACCGGCAATTACCACCCCATCAAAGCCAAAATTTATACCGATTTTTCATTCTTTACCGATGATATTGGGTTGGCCAAGGATGCGGCGCATTTGTTTAATTATATTACCGGGTATGTCGTCCCGGAAAAGCTTGGGAAGATTGCGATGTCACCCTTTAACATCCGCGACCGGCTGATCGAAATGATCATGGCCGAAATTGCCAACGCCAAGGCCGGCAACCCGGCTTCAATCTGGGCCAAGATGAATTCGCTGGTGGACGCCAAAATCATCGACAAATTTTACCAGGCGTCACAAGCAGGGGTGCAAATAGACCTGGTGGTCCGGGGTATTTGTTGCCTGCGCGCGGGACTTGAAGGGTTTTCGGAAAACATCCGGGTGAAAAGCATTGTTGGCCGGTTTTTGGAACACTCACGGATTTATTGTTTCGGCAACGGTCATGCCCTGCCATCCCGCCATGCCAGGCTTTTTATCAGCTCGGCTGACTTGATGCCGCGCAACTTTGACCACCGTGTCGAGGTGATGGTTCCAATCGAAAACCCGACCGTTCATGAGCAGATTATGGGCCAGGTGCTGGCGGCCAATTTGAAAGACACCCTGCAAAGTTGGCACCTTGCAACCGATGAACGATATTATCGGTTTGATCCCGGACCTGAGCCGTTCAGCGCCCATGACTATTTTATGACCAACCCGTCCTTATCAGGCCGTGGCACCGCATTGAAGGAAAAAGCCCCGAGCCTCGGCCATTTTAGCCGCCCGACCGCAAGGGTTGCAAAAAAATGAACGCCCGCCGGCCGAAAAAACCAAAACTGATTGCGGTGATCGATATCGGGTCCAATTCCGTCCGCCTGGTGGTTTACAACGGCTATAAGCGAAGCCCGGAAACCATTTTTAATGAGCGGGTTTTATGCGGCCTTGGCGCTGCGGTTACAAATAAGGGAGGCATGGGCAAAAAGGCCATGGCCCGGGCCACTGCCACGCTTTTGCGCTTTGCCCACCTGTGCCGCAATATGGAAGTTGACCGGATCGAAGCGGTGGCAACATCCGCGGTGCGCGATTCTAAAAACGGCCCAGAATTTATCAGACGGATTGAAGCCGGTTGCGGGTTTAAGGTTAAGGTTCTTTCCGGGGACGCCGAAGCCAGGTTATCGGCGCTGGGCGTGGTCTCGGCTTTCCCCAGGGCATCCGGGGTGGTTGGCGACCTTGGCGGCGGCAGTCTTGAGCTGATTGCCTTTGACGGCGAACAAACCCATGAAAAAATTTCCCTGGCCATCGGTCCGGTAAGATTACTGGCAAAAAAAGAAATCTTTACCGAAGATCATGTCCGGGTGGTTCGCGAAGCTTTGGCCCAGGCCTCCTGGCTTAAAAAATATCAAGGCCAGCCGTTTTATATGGTTGGCGGCGCCTGGCGGGCAATTTCACACCTGCGGATCATTGGCACCGGCTGGCCGTTGCAGGCATTGCATGGCTATCAAATGACCCCGGGTGAGGCCGGCGAGTTTGCCGAAGCCATTTCCCGGCAAAAACCCGACGACTTACGCACCATCATTACCCTGCCGGGGCGCCGGGCGGTGACCTTGCCGCTGTCGGCAAAAATCCTGAGCGAGGTTATTAAAATATTGAAGCCGAAACACGTTTTGACGTCAGCCTACGGATTGCGCGAAGGACTGCTGTACCAAAGTCTATCCAAGGCGGTCCGGGCGCAAGACCCGCTGATAGAATTATGCCGGGATTTCGGTGACCACAAAGCGCGATTTGAAAACCACGGTGATTTGCTAAAGGATTGGATTGAACCGCTTTTTCCGGGCGAGGCTAAAGCAGCGGCGAGAATCCGGGAAGCCAGTTGTTACCTGGCGGATATTTCCTGGAATGCCCATGCAGATTTTAAAGCAGAACTGGCCTTTACCCGGGCTCTGGTGGCCCCCGCGGTTGCCCTCGATCACTACGAACGCGCGGTGATCGCCCTGTCGCTTTACATTTCCTATAACGGCCAGCCAACCGACCGCCACGTTGAAGGGGTGGTCAAAATTCTATCTGAAGACCATGCCAGGACTGCCATAACCATTGGTCTTGCCCTGCGCCTTGGGCAAAAACTGACCGGGGGGACCGGGCACCCTTTGACCCTGACGCGGCTTCACCTGACGGCGGGGAAATTAAAATTGGTGGTGCCGGAAAACGAAGCTGCGTTGGCCGGGGACAGTGTTCGTCTGCGTTTGGAAAAGCTGGCATCCCACATCGGGGTCCGCGGCGAGATAAATATCAGCGCCTAGCCTGTTTCTTTTTTAGTGGAAATTATTTTCAAGCCCCTGGGGCCCGAGGAAAGGGCGACATTTCCCTTGATCAAATCGGTGGCGGTCTTGCCAAACAGCGCATACCGCCAGCCCTTGGTAAAAGCCACAGCTTTGCCGTTGCCTTTCTGGCCATTTCCCTGCCGGGCAAACTCTTCCAGATCGGAGACGGTGGCCACCAGTTTGGTGGCGACATGGGCTTCGGCGCACTGGTGCTTCAGCAAAACCTTCAATAGCTCAACCGTGCCTTCGGGCAACCGGCCATTCTGCCTCGGGGCGCCGCTTTTCGGCAATGCATTCTCGGGAAGGTTCTCGGCCTTTTTGATAGCTTTCAAGACCCCGGCGGCCAGTTTGTTGTCGCGCAGAGGCCGCGCTCTCACCAGGGCTCTATCCAGCTCCTTTTGGTTTTTCGGGGCGTTGGCGGCCAATTGCAGCAGCATCTTGTCATCCATAATGCGGTTGCGCGGCACATCCCGGGTTTGCGCTTCGCTTTCACGCAGCGCTGCCAGGGCCTGGACCCGGGCCAAAAACCGGCGGTTTGTACTTTTCACCCTGATCCGCCGCCACGCCAGCTCCGGCGGGAACTGGTAGGTCTCGGGGCTGGTCAGGACTTTCATTTCCTCATCAAGCCATTCAGAGCGCCCGTTCTTTTCCAGTTTGGCGCGAAAATGTTCATAAATTTTGCGCAGGTGGGTGACGTCGCCAATGGCATATTCAAGCTGGTTTTTATGCAGGGGCCGGTGCGACCAATCGGTAAACCGCTGGCTTTTATCCAGGCTGTGGCCGGTGATGCCCTTGACCAGGGTTTCATAACCGACCGATTCCCCGAACCCGCACACCATGGCGGCAATCTGGCTGTCAAACAGCGGCGCCGGAATCACCTCGGCGATCTGGTAAAAAATTTCAATATCCTGGCGCGCGGCGTGAAATACCTTGATGACTTTTCTGTTTTTCATCACCTCCATGAGGGGCGCAAGATCAAGGCCATTTGCCAAGACATCGATGGCCACCGCGCCCTTCGACCAGCCAACCTGGATTAAACACAACTGAGCATAAAATGTCCGGGTGCGGACAAATTCGGTATCAACCGTAATGTAATTTTCAGAATGCCAGTGGGTGCAGAGGTCTGCCAGATCTTTGGTGGATGTGATTAAAGTCATAGTCGTTTTTGTGCTCAAAAATGTTATCCTACCGATACCCCAAAGACCCCGGTGAGGCAACCTAACAAGCGGCCCATTTTGGGTTTATTTCTGGAATTCTTCACCCACACTTGACATCTTGCTAAAACCATGCGTTTTACCGCTCATAAAATTTTTCTGGAACCCGGAGTATGCCATGCACAGCTATCGCACCCACACCTGTGACGACCTGAGGAAAGACCACGTTGGCAGCACCGTCCGCCTCTCTGGCTGGGTTCACAGGAAACGCGATCACGGCAATCTTTTGTTTGTCGACCTGCGCGATCATTATGGTCTCACCCAGTGCGTTATTGACGTGGATAACCCGGTGTTCAAGGCGGTCGAAGCGGTGCGCCCGGAAAGCGTCATTACGGTCACAGGTGAAATTGTCCCGCGGAACGAGGATACGGTTAATAAAGACCTGCCAACCGGTGAGGTTGAACTTGCGATTAAGGAATTCATTGTCCAGGGCCCGGCCGGGGATTTGCCGATGCCGGTGTTTGGAGAGGCGGAATACCCCGAGGACATCCGCCTGAAATACCGTTTTCTCGATCTTCGGCGTGAGCGCATGCATGCAAATATTGTGCTGCGCTCGCATATTATTTCATCGATCCGGCGGCGCATGACCGAACAGGGCTTTCTGGAATTCCAGACCCCGATCCTGACCGCCTCCAGCCCCGAGGGCGCGCGCGATTTTCTGGTGCCATCGCGCCTTCATCCCGGCAAATTTTATGCGTTGCCCCAGGCCCCCCAGCAATTCAAGCAACTGGTGATGATTTCAGGCTTCGACAAGTATTTCCAGATCGCGCCGTGTTTTCGCGATGAAGATGCCCGCGCCGACCGCTCGCCGGGAGAATTTTACCAGCTCGATGTCGAGATGTCGTTTGTCACCCAGGAAGATGTTTTCAGTGCCCTGGAGCCTGTGCTTTCGGGGGTCTTTGAAGAATTTTCCGATGCCAAGATCACCAAGGGGCCGTACCCGCGGATTTCCTACAAGGAATCGCTGCTGAAATACGGCAGCGACAAGCCCGACTTGCGCAATCCGATTGAAATACAGGACGTCACCGAAATTTTCCGGGGCGGCGGCTTTGGCCTGTTTGCCTCGCTGATTGAAAAGGGCTGCGTTGTCCGTGCCATTCCGGCACCCGGCGCCGGCGCCCGGGCGCGTTCGTTCTTTGATAAAACCAATGACTGGGCGCGGGGTGAGGGCTATGCCGGGCTCGGTTACATCAATATCAAGAACGGCGAAGCTGGCGGCCCGATTGCCAAAAACCTCGGACCTGAAAAAACCGCCGAGCTAAGGAAGCAACTCGCACTAGGCGACAACGACGGGGTTTTCTTTTCCGCCGGCAAGGAAAAGGATGCGGCTCTGCTGGCCGGGCTGGCGCGCACCAGGGTCGGGGAGGAATTGGACCTGCTGGCAAAGAATGAATTCCGTTTCTGCTGGATTGTCGATTATCCGATGTATGCCTACGATGACACCGCGGAAAAGATCGACTTTTCCCACAACCCGTTTTCGATGCCCCAGGGCGGCCTTGAGGCGCTTGAGAGCGAAGATCCGCTGGATATCCTGGCCTGGCAGTACGACATC
>SMXR01000018.1 GCA_004356215.1 Alphaproteobacteria bacterium
CCGCGGCTCCGGAGGATAGTATAAACTGTACCATCGTCGCGTACCGCCAAGTGACGGGCATAGCCGAGATCATCAGCAAAAACACTAGCATCAAATCCTTCAGGTAAACTAATTTCAGCCGCAAGGGGTGCCGGGCTACCTGAGCTTACAAACCAAACCCCCAGAAAAATGAACAGCCATTGCCTCATTGCCCGGTTCGGGCTTTTGCGAAAGCCTCCCTCAAGGCCTCAAAGGGCAGCAGGATGGCGGAATGGCGCGATTTGTGCGGGCGCGCTGGCAGAAACACCTGAAAATCCGCCCACTCACCTTCCGGCGGCGGCCCCTCTTCCTTCAGGAGGTTTTCGACCTTTTCCGCTACCGGAGCAAAATCCTGCCAGGTTTTGCCTTTGATGTTTTTAGCGACAATCGCGCTCGAGGCCTGGCCCAGCGCACAGGCTTTAACCTCCTGGGAATAGTCGGCGACCTCTCCATCCTCGATTTTGACGGCGATGGTGATGCGGCTGCCACAAATCCGGCTGGTTTTGGTGACGCTTATTACCGGATCATCCAGGCGCCTATATGCTGGCAGGCTGGCTGCCAGGCGCAGGATCTTTTTGTTGTACAGGGCATTCATAACGTAAATGTGATTCTCTAATCCGTGGAAAATCGTTTATCACCACTCCCTATACCATGACCAGGGAAATGGGAAACTTGTTAAATTAAACTCAACCCTTATATTATGCTTGGAAGCAGACTATAATACTCCTATAAGGCGGCGACATTGAATTGTCCCGGAAAGGGAACCATAGATGGACGCGATCGTGAAAAAGAATTCCACCATAAAATTAAAAGCCGTTGAAAAGCCGATTATCCGGCCCAGCCGCGAGCAAGCCGAAGAGGCTGTCCGCACCATGATCCTTTGGGCCGGTGATAATCCCGACCGCGAAGGCTTGCTGGATACCCCCAGCCGCGTGGTCAAGGCCTACGAAGAATTTTTTGCCGGCTACAGCGAAAACCCCGAAGACGTCCTCTCGCGAACCTTTGAAGAGGTTGAGGGCTATGATGATATGGTCGTGATCCGTGACATCGACGTTGAAAGCCACTGCGAACATCACATGGTGCCGATTATCGGCAAGGCCCATGTCGCTTATCTGCCTGACCGCAAGGTTGTCGGCCTCTCCAAGCTGGCGCGTATCGTCGAGACTTTTGCCCGGCGCCTGCAAACCCAGGAAACCATGACCGCCCAGATCGCCGATGCCATTGAAGCCGCGCTTGATCCCAAGGGCGTGGCGGTCATCATCGATGCCGCCCACCAGTGCATGACCACGCGGGGTGTCTATAAACGTGATGCCTTTACCGTGACCATCCAACTGCGCGGCGCCTTCAAGGATGATGAGCGTATGGAACGCCGCTTCCTTCAGGCCATCAGGGCCGGCAGGTAGAACCCTGGATGGCGCTTGAGATCGTTCAGGTCCCGCTGCTCACTGATAATTATGCGTACCTGTTGCGCGAACCCAAATCGGGGCTCGTCGGCATTGTTGATCCGTCGGTTGCAGCCGGTCCCCTGAAAGCCGCCGAAGACCGGGGCTGGGCCATCAGCCATGTTCTGAATACCCATCACCACTGGGACCACACCGGCGGCAATCTTGAAATCAAGAGCGCGACCGGGTGCACCGTTGTCGGCCCCTCTTATGATGCTGACCGCATCCCCGGCATCGACCAGGAGGTCAGCGAGGATGCCCCCTTCAAATTCGGGGCAACCGAAGCCGAGATCATTTTTATCCCCGGTCATACGTTGGGGCATATTGCCTTCTGGTTCCGCAAAGAGAAGGCGGCGTTCGTCGGCGATACCTTGTTTGCCATGGGCTGCGGGCGGCTGTTTGAGGGCACCCCTGAGATGATGTTCGCCAGCATGCAAAAGCTGAAAAAATTACCCGACGATACCAAAATTTACTGCGGCCACGAATACACCCTGAACAACGGTGAGTTCGCGATGGGGCTCGATCCCGGCAACGCCGCGATTAAAGAACGCATGGACGATGTCTATGCGCGCCGCGCCGAGAGCCTGCCCACGGTGCCCTCGTTCATGGGCGAAGAGAAAAAAACCAATCCCTTCCTCTTGGCCCCCGACGTCAAATCCTTCGCCGAAGTCCGCGCCAAAAAGGATCGGTATTAGGAAAAAGACGGATAAAGAAAAAAACTTTTCAAAAAGGCTCCTCCGGGGGAATTTACCATCTCCAAGGCTGTTTTTACCCCATCAAGTGGCAAAAAACAGGCATCCAAGGGTGAAATTACCCCATCCGGACCCTAAAAAGGCTTCTTCAACCCCTAATTTAACCATTTTTTAGGGACTTACCCCCCAAAGGGCGCTTTTGCGGCGGAATTCCAGGATTTTATTTGCTCTTTTCCCAAATTTTTCCTATCGTTTTCCCGTTCAAATTTTTCAATTTCCGGAGGATGAACCATGACAGAGGTAATTTATGAGGGGGGCTGCCTGTGCGGCGCCATCAGGTATCGGGCGAGCGCAAACCCGACCCGGTGCATGATCTGTCATTGCCAGACGTGCCGCAAACATTCGGGCGGCCCGTGCCTGAGCTTTGTTCATTTTCCCGTTGAATCGTTTTCCTGGCTTGGCGCAAAGCCCAAGAGATTTAGATCCTCGGCGTTTGCCGAGCGGGGTTTCTGCGCGGCATGTGGCAGTACCATTTCGATGCACGAAGAGGTCCTGGCGGACCGGGTTCAGATCGCGCTCGGCAGTCTCGACCAGCCGGAAAGGGTTCGGCCCGATGATCATGTCTGGACAAAAAGCAGGATCGCATGGTTTGATATCAGCGACAACCTGCCGCGATTTCCGGGGAATAGCCCGGCAGTCCCGAGCAAGGCGCTTGATGATTAGGAAATTAGTTGCACCTGGATCCTTTATTTAGGACCTGATTTATGGCAAAGCCGCCGAAAGTACAGCCGTGAATGATATTCGTCAGTGTCCCGTTTCGGCGCTGGTTATAAATCAGTTTTTTTTCGCCTTTCCTCCCTAACTTTCCCCATTTTAGCAAAAAGTTAAGATTCCAGTGCCAGAATTACTGCCGGGTGAAGAATAGATTCGCGGATGCGAAATAAAGGAGCGAGAAAAGTGGGAAAACCGTGGTTTAAACCGAAAAAGAGTTTCCGCCGGTTGCAGCGCGGCCAGGCCAGCACATATTTTCAGGCCTGGCTGGTGTTTGCAACCATTACCGTCGTTGCCGCCGGCCTGCAGGTCAACTTGGGGCTGCCGCTGGTTCTGCCCTATTGGCTCTCGGCCATCGGCTGGGTGCTGCTTCCCGCGGCCATCGCCCTGATCGTCGGCAGCCAGTATCACATCGTCAAGGCCCAGCGCCGCGCCTGGAGCCGTACCCCGATGATCACCGAGGGGGTTTATTCCTTCCTGCGCAACCCGATGTGCCTTGGCTTTGTTTTCCTTTACTTCGGGCTTGGCCTGGTCGGTGATTTTGTCTGGTTTTTTATCGCCGGTCTGGTGGCCATAGTTTCGATCAGGTTTCTGGTTCTCGAACGCGAGGAAGAAGGCCAGCTGGAGGAGTACGGCAAAGAGTTTGTTGCCTACAAAGAGCAGGTTCCCCCCGGCATATAAGTCCATTCCTGATTTTCCCGGCAGACATGTTTTGGTTTGCCCAAGCCCCTGATTGCGCCTAGGATTGGGCCGATGACAAAAATTTTCCTGAAAACCTTTGCCGCCCTGTTCCTGCTTTTTGCCTCCCCCGCCGCGGCGCAAGAGGTGACGCTGGATGATTTCGCCTGGCTTGCCGGCCAGTGGGTCGAGGAGCGGGACGACGGCACCATCATCGAGATTAACTGGGCCCCGCCGATTGGCCAGATGATGGTTGGCACCTGGCAGATGCTGCGAGGGGAAACCCTGCTGGCCTATGAAAACCTGCGTATTATGAAAACCGTAGATGGGTTTCATTACCGTCTTGATCAATATCAAAGTACAAATAATTTTAGCACCCCGATGACCACCCAGGTCCGGTTGGTGACGATCGAGCCAGGCCGGGCGGTTTTTGAGGGCCGGGTTCCCGGCGAGCAGGCTGAGGTGATATTTACAATCGAGGTTACCGAAGCCGATGAACTTTTTGGCTGGGCGGTGTTAAAGGGTGGCCGGGTTGGCGCAAGAATAGTCAGCTATAAGGCCGCCCGCGTTGGCGAATAGCCGCTATTTCCAAACCTGTATCTGATATCCGCCATCTCCGGCAATTTTTTTAAGCTGCGCCGTCGGGTTGACCGCAATCCTGACATCCGCCAGCTCAAACGTCGGCTCATCGGTGTGGTGATCAGAATAAAACCACACCTTGGCAACTTTTTGGCCGGCAAGGAAGGCCTGTACCCGTTTTGCCTTTTCCCCCCCGTAACAGTTTTCACCCTTGATCATCGGCACCAGGATGCCCTCTTGCCATACCGATGTCGTGGCAATCATGAAATCAAGCCCGAGCTCACGAACAATAGCTTCGACATAAAAATCCATGCTGGCGGTGGCCACCCCGACCACACGCCCCTCTTTCTGGTGGCGTTTAATCTCGGCCAGGCCATCCTGATAAAAACGCTTTTTATAATACCTTTCGTTGAAAAATTTCTTAATCGCCTTGTTGGTCTGGTTGCGGCTCATCCCACCCATATAGGTTTTCAACATATATTCTTTCAGGGATTTCCTGGTTTTCAATTTCAGCACATAAAGCAGCATCTGGAACAGAACCGCGACGGCAAACAAAACCTTGCCCGGCTCTTCATCGGTCATCGACAGCAGGAATGCGGAAAATGTCGGCCTTTTGGTCAGCGTCCGGTCAAGGTCAAAAATGACAAAGTCTTTGGCGCTCGCCATCAGGATTGATCCCGCTTGCTAAATATTTCCTCAACGACAACCGCATGCGCCAGGGTATCCACATCCATTGCCAGATCGGGGTTGGCCATAATCACCGGCTGAAATTCAGCACCAATGACCTTTGAGGCCCGCTCGAATGCCCGGTCAAGAGTCAGCGTGCCGAAAACATAGGCCAACATTGCCCCAAGGCCGAAGCCAGCGACCATGGCCAAAACATTCTTGCGGTCCTTTTCTATTTTAAGCCAGAACTGCACCCCTGATTTTGCCCCGGGTGTAAGCAGGGCAAAAATATTGCAGGCCTTATACCCCTCTCCCTTTAACGAGATAAAAGTGCGCTTTATGTCTGGGTGGCGCACAGAGAATTTACTTTTCTCAATCATGCCAACCGTGGCATCCACCCCTTTGAGCCCAATTGATTTTTCGCAAAAATAATCAATTTCATCCGCCTGCAAAAGCGGGCTGTCCGCGGTAACGATCAACAATGGCATTGGCAATTTAAGTTTTTCCAGAGCCATCAGGACGCTGGAGGCCGGTGACCCACCACCTTCTAGAAACCTGACCTTTTTGTGGGCGGTGTCACCCGCTTTAAGCCCGGTCTGAATTTTCTGGACGCGGTTGGCAACCACGAAGACATCACCAACCTGGCGCGCACCCTTTAGTGCCGATAGCACATGCTCCAGCATCGGCCGGCCCAAAATCGGCAGCAACGCCTTGCGCCCCGGGATCGCCCCCGCCTGGGGGTCATCCCCGGGCCGGTCTCCGGCCAGTACAAGTGCGGTAAAATGCAGCATTGCTCTTTATTTCCTTGTTCAGGTAATTTGCAATTGTTAAAAGCACCATATCCTGAAATTCAAATCCAGAGGAAATTGTAAATGGTTGGTACCGCGTTTTTATTTTCACCCTCTCCCTTAACCGGGCATTTTTTAAATAAAGCCGCCCGCACGGTGCCAAAACCCTTTCCTCCGGGTATGATCTTTGTGCCCTCCAAGGGGGGCATAAGTCACAACGGTCTTGAAGACACCGAAGAGTTACATTTGATTGCAGGTGCGCGGGTATTGTTGCTTACGCTTCTAGACTTGGCGGACCAAACAGACGGGAAACAATGAATTAAAACTAAAAAATTCCTGGAAAATCTAACCTTAGGTCACTTTTTTCCTGGCTTGAAAATCTGGTGTTTCCCAAACCCGCTCGTCCATTACTTCGGCCAAAATGGCGGCGGCGTTCCAGACATCCGTGTAAGAATTATAAAGCGGGGCGAAACCAAACCGTAAAACGTCCGGTGAGCGGAAATCACCGACCAAACCTTTGGCTATCACCGCCTCGATGATGGCATAGCCGTGCGCGTGCTTCAGGGTCACTTGCGAACCGCGATCATCGGCATTCCGCGGGCAACCCAGCTCCAGTTTGGGACAACTTTCCAGCACCAGGTCCAGGAATAAATCTCCCAGCGCCTGGGCTTTCCTGTAGAGCGCGGCCATATCAA
>SMXR01000019.1 GCA_004356215.1 Alphaproteobacteria bacterium
AGCGATGCCATCTACCGTTATGGCTTTGCGGGCGATGAGCTGGTGCCCGAGGGGCCGCCAGAGTTGGTTGTCTCAGGATTGCCCGACCACGGGGGTCATGTTGCAAAACCATTTACCTTTGATGATGCCGGCAACATTTATATAACCTTTGGCTCTCCGTCCAATGCCTGTTCACGGGGTAACCGTGGACGGAACCCGTGCCCACAATTAGAGAACCGGGGCGGGATCTGGCGCTTTGACGCCACCACCCTGGGGCAGACCGCGGAGGATGGTGAGCGCTATGTCACCGGGGTCCGCAACGCCATGGGGCTGGACTGGAATTTCGAAGCCGGGGCGCTTTTTTTTGCCATCCACGGTCGCGATTTACTGGGCCAGTTGTGGCCCGATTATTATTCGCTGAAGATGAGCGCCGAACTGCCGTCGGAAGAATTTCACCGTGCCACCCCGGGGGCGAATTACGGCTGGCCTTATACCTACTATGATCATTTGAAAGGGGCGCGCATGGTTGCCCCCGAATATGGTGGCGATGGTACTAAAAGGGACGAAACCGAACAATACCAAGACCCTCTCTTGGCCTTTCCCGGCCACTGGGCGCCCAACGATGTTCTGTTTTATACCGGGGACAGCTTTCCCGACCATTACTTTGGTGGTGCTTTTATTGCCTTTCATGGCTCGTGGAACCGGGCACCATTCCCGCAGGAAGGCTTCAAGGTAGTCTTTGTTCCCTTTAAAGATGGGACGCCCACCGGCCAGTGGGAAATTTTTGCCGATGATTTTACCGGCAAAGGAGGATTTTGGGGGAACCATCAATACCGGCCAATGGGGCTTGCTGTTGGGCCTGCGGGCGAGCTTTATATTTCAGATTCCAGCGAAGGACGAGTCTGGAAGATAACCCTTGAAGGCCAGTAACCTTTTTATCCTTTTTCCAAAATTGTGAAAGACCCCAACTAAGGCTTGCTTTGGGCGCGGTTTCTTGGAATAAAAAGTGCGGGATAAAAAAAAGAATAAATCAGGAAAGAGCAAGCAATGACAGATAAGGCTATTCTGGCCGCGGAGGCTGCCAGCGACCGATCGTTTTTTGGACACCCGCGGGGACTAGCTACTTTATTTATGACCGAAATGTGGGAGCGCTTTTCCTATTATGGCATGCGCGCGCTCCTGATCTTTTACCTGACCCAGCATTTTCTTTTCAGTGACAGCCGGTCGTTCTTGATTTATGGCGCCTATACCTCGCTGGTCTATCTGACGCCGGTGATCGGCGGACTTCTTGCCGACCGCTACCTGGGGTCGAGAAAGGCGGTCACCTTCGGGGCCATTTTGCTGGTTCTTGGGCAGTTCGGGATGGCCATACAAGGGCCAATCGCAGAACATATGGTAGCCGCAGACGGCAGTGTCTCGATCGTTCGCGATGCCTTTTTCCAGAATATTTTCTATTTTTCCCTGGCCCTGATCATCACCGGGGTCGGTTTTCTTAAAGCCAATATTTCAACCATTGTCGGCGCGCTTTACCCCAAGGGGGATTCCCGGCGGGACAGTGGCTTTACAATCTTTTACATGGGCATCAACCTGGGCGCCATGCTGGGCGCGCTGATTGCCGGCTGGGTTGGCATAACGGTTGGCTGGTGGGCCGGGTTCGGATTGGCTGGATTTGGAATGGTAGGCGGTTTAATCCAGTTTTTAAAAGGCCAGAAATATCTTTACGGACATGCTGATCCGCCCAGCGTAAAGGTGTTGAAAGAAAAAATATTCGCAGGTATTTCGCGCGAATATATAATTTACATTGGCGGCATTCTCGCCGTGGTGGCAATTTGGCAGCTGATCCAGCACCAGGAGTTGGTCGGGACCATGTATGACGGTTTCGGCCTGTTGGTTTTGGCGGCAATAATGGCGTTTTCATTCTTGAAATGCGAGCGCGAAGACCGCAATAAAATGCTGGTCGCCACCTTTCTGATTTTAACCTCGGTTCTGTTCTGGGCCTTGTTCGAACAGGCCGGCAGTTCGTTGAACCTGCTGGCCCAGCGAAATGTCGACCGGGAGGTTTTGGGAATTGAAATTCCCGCCCCGGTTTTCCAATCCCTGAACTCATTGTTTATCATTACCCTGGCGCCGCTTTTCAGCATTTTGTGGATTTATCTCAGTAAAATAAAAAGAGAACCATCAACTCCGGTGAAATTTGGCTTGGGTATCATTCAGCTGGGCTTCGGGTATCTGGTACTGGTCTTTGGCATGGGACTGGCGGGAGACGGACAGACCGCCCTGATCTGGCTGGTCCTGATTTACTTTTTCCATACCTCTGGCGAGCTGTGCCTGTCACCGGTGGGGCTGTCGATGATCACCAAATTATCGGTAACCCGCGTGGTCGGGATGATGATGGGGGCATGGTTCCTGGCCAGCGGCTATGCCAATTTCCTCGCCGGCCGGATTGCCCAGTTGACCAGCGGCGGTGGCGAAGGGGCAGAAGGTGCCGCTTCCTCGGTGGCGATATATATTGAGGTTTTTCAAAATGTCGGCCTTCTCGCCGTTGGGGTTGGCATGGCAATTCTGATTATTTCTCCGATCTTGAGGAAATATATGCACGGGGTGCATTAAACCAGGGATTATAAACACGAAGGCGGTGGACTGAATTGCCCGCCGTTTTCTTGAGGAAAATCCCGCAGGAACAATTTTTTACAGTCCAACATTAATTTCAAAAGGTTTAGGGTATGACAGATAAAGTTGGAATAGCCGCCGAGGCGGCTGGAGAGCCTTTTTACAAATCAGGGGAACTTTTTGGACATCCAAAAGGCCTGTATGTATTGTTTTTGACTGAGATGTGGGAACGTTTTTCCTACTATGGCATGCGCGGACTTTTGATGCTGTATCTGACGCAGCATTTCTTCTTTTCTGATGAACCTGCCAGTTACATTTACGGTTCATATATTGCACTGGTTTATGTGCTGACATTTGTTGGCGGCCCCATTGCTGACCGTTATTTGGGGGCGCGAAAGGCGGTGATCTATGGCGCTGTTCTGTTGATTTTTGGACACTTTGGCATGGCATTTGAGGGCCAGCAATCAACCCAGGAATTAACCTGGGAGGGTCAGACCTATGAACTTGAATTTAAGGGCCGGGGTGAGGATGATTTTGAGCGTTTTATATTTATTAACGAGCAGCCCTATGCCTTTTCATTTGAAAGTAAAAATGGTGTTGACGCTGAGACCACAACATACCTGGTAATCGAAGAAGGCCCACCCGACTTTCCATCGCGCCTGGACTCCAGTGAATTTGAAATCACCACAATTAAAAATGATTTCTATGTGAATATTTTTTACCTCTCCCTTGCTTTTATCATCATGGGCGTTGGTTTTCTGAAAGCAAATGTATCAACGATTGTGGGCTCTCTTTATGCGCCAAATGATCCACGCCGAGACGGAGGGTTTACGATATTTTACATGGGGATCAATCTGGGGTCATTCCTGGCTTCTGTGACTGTGGGTATCATCGGCATCAAATGGGGCTGGAATTATGGTTT
This sequence comes from Alphaproteobacteria bacterium, assembly GCA_004356215.1. Taxonomy (GTDB): domain Bacteria; phylum Pseudomonadota; class Alphaproteobacteria; order Sphingomonadales; family SMXR01; genus SMXR01. The sequence goes on from SMXR01000019.1 coordinate 3,512, forward strand.
CGGGTTAGCAGGAATTGGCATGATATTTGGTTTAGTGGTGTTCATTCTTGGGCGTCCTCTTTTGGAAGGTCGTGGGGCTCCGCCGTCGCTGGAAGTTCTGAAAGAAAAGGTTATAGGCCTGTCCCGTGAATGGTGGATTTATCTGTTTGGTCTGGGTGGTGTCGTTGTTTGTTGGCAACTGATGCAAAATCTGGATGTGGTGGAATATCTGATGAACGGAGCTGTTATGTTCATGCTTACAGTGGTAATTGGCTATGCCATCATGAAATGTGAAAAGGTTGAACGGGATCGCCTGTTGGTGGCTCTGTTTCTGATCTTGTGCCAAATTCCTTTCTGGGCACTTTTCGAGCAGGCAGGTTCAAGTGTCACCCTGTTGACGGATCGTGCGGTTGATCGTGAACTGTTCGGCATAATTATTCCCACACCTGTATTTCAGTCTTTGAATGCCCTGTTTATTTTCATCCTGGCGCCTTTCTTTGCCATGATGTGGGTGGCGCTGAGCAAACGGGGTCTTGAGCCTTCTACACCTTTTAAGTTTAGTCTTGGTGTTTTGCAAGCTGGGTTAGGTTTTCTGGTCTTGGCTTTGGGTATGAAGATGGCCGGTGTCGATAGTATGACGCCGATGATCTGGATCGTTTTGTTGTATCTTATCCATACAACAGGTGAACTGTGTCTTAGCCCGGTGGGTCTGTCGATGGTTACAAAACTGTCCATTCCAAAGATCGTGGGCATGATGATGGGGTCCTGGTTCCTGATCTCTGGGTTTGCCAATTATATCTCAGGAAAAATTGCCGCGGCCACCAGTTCTGAAACCGTGGGCGGTGTTGTTACTAATCTAGCGGCAGCCCGGGAAACTTATATTGATGTCTATACCAATATTGGCATTGTTGCAGCCATCATTGCGGCTGTGATTTTTGCACTGACGCCGTTCTTGAAAAAACATATGCACGGGGTCCATTAGGTTTAATGGCATTTAAAATTTCCAAGGCGGCGGGTTTAGGCCCGCCGTTTTTTTTGGCCATCAAAAAACTAAAACGGGTTGCGAAGGCCGGGGGCCTTGGGTAACGTACCACCCTTGTAATTAAACCTATCAGGGGGACTAAACCATGACACGACTTAGAGGTTTGCTTTTGGGGGCAAGCGCGTTGGCGATTATGGTCGCGGCGCCGGCAACCTTTGGGCAGGAAGGGGAGGGGCGCGCCGCCCATTCATCCAGCTACAAGCCGATGGCATCGAGCCCGACCATGATTACCAATGTGAATATTTATGATGGCCGTGGCGGCTTGATTGAAGGCGGGTCGATTATCATGGCAGGGGGTGATATTGTTGCCGTGGGCCAAAACCTTGAGGCCGAAGCCGGGATGGTTATCATTGATGGCGATGGCCAGTGGCTGACACCAGGGATTATTGACGTGCACTCGCATTTCGGGGTTTATGCCTCACCGCAAGTGAAGGCCCATGCCGATGGCAATGAAATCACTGGGGCAAACACCGCAGAAGTCTGGGCCGAACACGGCGTCTGGCCGCAGGATCCCGGGTTTGCCCGGGCGCAAGCGGCCGGGGTCACGGCGCTGCAGATTTTACCCGGCTCAGCCAATTTGATTGGCGGGCGTGGCGTAACCCTGAAAAATGTGCCGGCCAGAACCGTCCAGGCGATGAAATTCCCGGGCGCCCCGCACGGCGTTAAGTTTGCCTGCGGGGAAAACCCCAAGCGGGTGTATGGACAAAAAGGGCAGTCACCCTTTACCCGGATGGGCAATGTCGCCGGCTATCGCGCTGCTTGGGCCAAGGCCACCGAATACAAACGGTCGTGGGATCAATACAATGAAAAGGTTTCGGCCGGTGAAGATGCGACACCGCCCACCCGGGATTTGCAGATGGATACGCTGATGGGCGTTTTGAACGGGGAAATCCTGATCCAGAATCACTGTTACCGCGCCGATGACATGGCCAATATCATAGAGGTTTCAAAAGAATTCGGCTTCAAGATTTCAGCTTTTCACCATGCGGTTGAAAGCTACAAGATCGCTGATATCCTGGCCGAAAATGATATTTGCTCGGCGATGTGGGCAGACTGGTGGGGCTTTAAGATGGAGGCCCTTGACGGCATCCGTGAAAACGCTGCTTTGGTCCATAACGCCGGAGCCTGTGCGGTTATTCATTCCGATTCTGGTATTGGTATCCAGCGCCTGAACCAGGAAGCCGCCAAAACGGTGGCAGATGCCCGAAAAGCCGGGCTTGATATTCCCCTCGCCGAAGCCTGGTCCTGGGTCAGCTACAACGCCGCCAAAGCGTTAGGCATTGAAGACCAGACCGGGTCATTGGAGGTTGGCAAAGACGCCGATGTGGTGCTGTGGACCGCTAATCCCTTTAGCGTCTACGCCCGTGCCGACAAGGTTTTTATTGACGGCGCTCTGGTTTACGACATGAACGATGAGGCCACCCATGCGGTATCCGATTTCCGCCTCGGCTTTCCAGGTGAAGGAGATGACAGATGAGGACATTCGCAAAATATTTGGCACCTTTGATGTTTGCCGCGGCCACCATTACGCTTGCCCATGCTGAGGATGTCGCCATCGTCGGCGGCACCGTCCACACCATGGAAGATGGGGTGGTGATTGAAAACGGGGTTGTCATAATCTCCGGTGACCAGATCGAAGCCGTCGGCGGTCCCGATACCGCTGTTCCCGAAGGATACCGGGTTATCGATGCCACCGGCAAGCAAGTCACTCCGGGGTTGATGAGTGCGTTTACCCTGATCGGCCTTGAAGAGGTCTCCCTGGAAGGCGCGACCGTTGATCATTCGCTTTCGAACACCTTTTATACGGCTGGTTTTGAGGTTGCCAAGGGCTTTAATCCGGATACCCCGATCATTGCCATTAACCGCATTGAAGGGTTAACCCGGGCGGTCATTATGCCCGGGTTCGGGGTTCCCTTTAATGAAAATAACAATAAAAGCATTTTCCCCGGCCAGGCAGGCATTATTCACCTCGGCGGTGGCAATGATGCTGTAATAAACAGCCAGGCGGCTGTCGTTGTTTACCCCGGCGTTGGTGATGTCGGGGGCGCAAGAGGCGCGGTCCTGGATTATTTGGTCGGCGCCCTTCGCGAATCCAAACCGGCGGCAAAAAGGCGGCGAGGTTCTTCTGCCAGTGGCGGCCCCGGGCGCTTTGCCAAATCACCTGAGGACAAGGCCGCGCTTGCCAAGGTGGTCAGCGGTGAAATGCCGCTTTATGTACTTGAGAACAAAGCCTCGAAAATTCTCCAGCTGCTTGAGCTCAAGGAAGAATTTGAGGATATGAACCTGATTATCCTCGGCGCCGCTGAAGCCTGGATCGTCGCCGATGAATTGGTGGAGGCGGGGGTCCCGGTTGTGATTGGCCCAACCAATAACCTTCCCAGTTCTTTCGACAGTTTGGCGGCAACGCTTTACAATGCCGCTCGCCTGGAAAATGCCGGGGTTGAATTTGCCATTGTCGCCGGGGGGTTCAGCGCGGCCCATAACGCCCGGTTATTACCGCAAGACGCGGGTAATGCGGTGGCCAACGGCCTCAGCTGGCAGGCCGGGCTTGAGGCGATCACCATCAACCCTGCCAAAATCTTTGGCATTGATGCCAGCTTCGGCTCGCTGACCGCTGGCAAGGAAGCTGATGTCGTGGTCTGGGATGGAGATCCCCTGGAAGTGATGACCAGCCCTGATCATGTCTTTATCCGGGGCGAGGAGATTGAACTGGTCTCCCGCCAAACCAGGCTCAGAGACCGCTACATTGACCTCGGGGCCGAGGCCGACAAACCATTGGCCTATAAAAAATAGCGGTTTAAAAATAGTTTAAAAAGGCAGGGGAATCCCTGCCTTTTTTTTATCCCGAAAATTAAAAAAAAGGGCCGGGCGGAAAACCACCCGGCCTGAGTCACGACAGCGAGGATTTTGCGGCTTTCCCGAAGGAGAACCGCGGAGGAAGATGACTTGCCAGAAGACAAGTCAAACAACCCATCCACACCTTTAAGAAACCACTGTTCGCTCAAAAGGTCAAGTTTTAAGAACTTAGGCTTCGGGGAATTAGAAGCGTCCGATCACGTTATCCGCGATGCTGCAGGCGGCAGGGCCCAGCAGGATAATGAAAAGCATCGGCAATATAAACATGATCAGCGGAATGGTCATAATAGCCGGCAGACGGGCGGCCTTTTCTTCGGCCTTCATCATCCGGTCATTTCTCATTTCCTGGGACAGAACCCGCAAACTGTGCGCCAGCGGGGTACCGTATTTTTCTGTCTGGATCAAAGTTGCCACGACACTGCGAACCGCTTTCAGGGGAACCCGGTTGGTCAGGTTGTACAGGGCTTCGCGGCGGTCGGATAAAAATCCAAGCTCAATAGCGGCGAGGCCAAATTCATCGGATAATTCTTCACTCTGGCGGCTCATTTCACTGGCGACCCGGGTCATGCTGGCGTCTAGTGTCAGCCCCGCTTCGGCACAAATAACCATTAAATCAAGGGCATCAGGCAACGCTTTCTGGATTGAACTTTTACGTTTGGTGATGGTGTTTGAGACTATCAAATTAGGCATCATATAGCCCAGCAACACCAAACCAGTCCCAAGACCTATTTGGCCTATCGTGTTGCCTTCCCAAACCTGCAGGCCATAAACCAGGGTCAAGGCAAACCCCATCATAAAGAAAGGCAGGGTAATCTTGCCAAAGGTAAACATGATCAGGGCGTCGTTGTTACGATAACCAGCCTGCATAAGGGTGATGACAATTTTTTCGGTTTGTTCGGTTTTGAAAAATGTAACTTTGTCGACAATGTCTTTCATAAAGCCCATGCCCTGGTCGGCTTTTTTGATCTGGGTGGCGCGGCGCTTGGGCGCAACAATGCCAGACCTTAGGGCGTCTTTTCGCTCGGCCAGAAGCTTCAGGCGTTTATTGATCGGATTTGCGGTCATGGTCGACCACACCACCAGGACTGATAAAAAGGCAAAAATACCCACCAGGATGGTGATGATATCTATCATGTTAAGGCCTATGAAACTGAAATTTTCCATTCTTAAATCTCAAAGTTAATCATTTGTTTCATAATAAAGCCACCGATTGACATCCATACCAGGCCACCGAGGGCAATATAGGTTGCCCGTTGGTCGGTGAACAGGACGCTGGTATAGTTGTAATTGATCAGCAGCAGCATGAAGAACATGACGAACGGCAAGGCGCCAACAATATAGGCACTTGCCTTGCCTTCCGAAGCCATCGCCTTGATCTTGAGTTTCATTTGCTGGCGGCGGCGCAAAAGGTCGCTCAGTTTAGATAAGGTTTCAGCCAAGTTACCACCGGTTTCCCTTTGGATGGCAAGGCTGATGACAAAGAATTTGAATTCAGGGGAATCTATCCGCTGTGCGGTTTCTTCAAGCGCCTCATCAAGGTTTTTGCCAAGCCGGATCTGATCCATAACTCTCCGGAATTCACCACCAACCGGATCATCCACTTCCGAAGCCACCGAATTCATAGATTCGGTAATCGGCAGGCCTGACCTGAGGCCACGAACAATCAGGTCGAGGGCGTCAGGGAAAAGCGAAATGAACGATAAAATCCGCTTCTTAATCATCCCATTAATTATCAGGTGGGGCAGGAACGCGCCGACAATAACCCCCATCAGAATGGAAATAATAATGTTGACCCCGAACAGAACCAGGAAGACCATACCAGACAGCAATCCAAACGTTAGTATCATCAACCCGTAGTGAACAATCGTAAGTTTTCTGCCGGTTCTGGCCAGGCGAAGCTTAATAATTTCAATATTCGGCAGGACTTGCCTGAACATTTGTTCGATCGTAGTGACATTGGTGGTTTCGGCAAAAACACTCCGCGTCTGGCCCGCTTTGCCAGTAACGGCATATTTTTGGCGCATTTTGGTTAAACGTGATCGGGCAATTTGCTGCTTTTCCGAAAAAACGTAAAATACACCAAACACCAGGCCGGAAAGCGCCAGCACGATCAGGAAAATACCGATAACCAATGCATTTATACTGGTAGCATCCATTGTCTATAGCCTTATCCCATGGCCATCATAAGCGGGCGGCCAAGTCCAAAATATTCTGCTTTTTCAATAAAGTACGGCCGCAGGCCTGAAGTTAGGAAATCACCCAGAAGCATACCGTTTTCATCTTCACCGGTAAACTTAAATCTGTAAAGTTCCTGGGTGGTGATGACATCACCTTCCATGCCCACAACTTCAGTGATGCTGACAATCCGGCGGTAGCCATCACGCATGCGCGACACCTGGATGATCATGTCCAGGGCGTCCGAAATCTGAGTCCTGACGGCTTTGGAGGGCAAGTTGATGCCGGCCATTCCCACCATGTTTTCAAGCCGTGTCAAGGCTTCGCGCGGGCTGTTGGCATGGACCGTACCCAAAGAACCGTCATGGCCGGTGTTCATGGCCTGAAGCATATCGACCGCCTCAGAGCCACGAATTTCGCCGACGATGATGCGATCGGGGCGCATACGCAACGCGTTTTTCACAAGATCACGCATCGTCACTTCGCCATCGCCTTCAAGATTGGGCGGGCGGGTTTCAAGACGAACAACGTGGGGCTGTTGCAATTGCAGTTCGGCGGCATCCTCAATGGTGACAATCCGCTCTCCGTGGTCAATGGTGCGCGACACCGCGTTCAAAAGCGTGGTTTTACCAGAACCGGTACCACCCGAGATCAGGATATTGAGGCGTGAGGCGCCGGCAATCTTGAGGATCGTACCCATCTTCTGGGATATGTTGTTTTGCGAAATCATCTGATCGAGAGTGATCTTTTGTTTGGCAAACTTACGAATGGAAATCGAGGGGCCATCAATCGCCAGCGGCGGGATAATGACGTTCACACGAGAGCCATCTGCCAGACGCGCATCACAAATCGGCGAGCTTTCATCAACCCGGCGGCCAACCGCGGTAACAATGCGGGTGGCAATATTCATCAGGTGACGATCATCCTTGAAGACCACGTCGGTCAGGATCAGCTTGCCTTTTTGCTCGATATAAACCTGATTGTAGCCATTCACCATAATATCAGTGATGGATTCTTCTTCCAGCAACGGCTCCAGGGGTCCAAGTCCCAACATGTCGTTCATCAGGACTTTGACCAGTTCCTTTTGCTCCCGGAGATTCAGGTTAATTTTTTCCTGAACCAGGATCTCGCCAACCACATCACTGACCTGCTCGGCCAATTCAGAGCGCGGAATTTCCATCGCCGCGCTGGCGTCAATTTGATCCATTAATTTGGCGTAAATTTTATCCTTGGCCTTCAGGACACTTTCACTGGCCTGAGCCCGTTTGGTGTTATCCTTGGCGGCTTCGGCAGCGGCCTTTTCCAGAAGTTTCTCAAAGAATTCATTCAGGATATAGCTGTGCAGGCCTTTGCGCTCATCTTCGGAAAGGACAACCTTCAGTTCTTTACTGGCCTCTTTGATGACGTCCATAATTTCTTCACTAACGGCGCTTTTCGGCATCTCGCCAGCAACTTTGATCGGCATCGACTGGATGATTTTCTTTTCCACCAGCGGGGTCATTTTTTCCAGGCCCTTTTCATGTGCTTTCAACGCCGGCGAAACTTTCGCTGGCCTGAGGCCAGCGGCTTTGGCCGCTTTGGATTTCAGGCCATCAGCCAGGCTTGGTTTTGACGATTTAACCTTACCAAAGGGGTCACTAGCCCTGGGCTTGGGGGCCTTGGCCTCTTTCAGGGCTTTGATGTGGGCCAGAACCGGCTCTTTTCTAGCCAAAGAGGCCAGTTCTTTGCGTTTTTCAAGTCTTTCTAAAATAGATGCCATTTTTCATACTCACTTTTTTAGGGACCATTTCCCTTTTTGCTTTGGCCGTTTCTTAAAGCCGGTAAGGTCCTGGGCGATTTGGCGCATAGTGCGCACTAATTTAGAATCCTTAGATATTTCTGGCAAAACTTTGCCTTTTTTAACTGCATTCAAAATAACTTTAGGATCCGAGGGTAAAATCCAGTTTATTTTGGCCTCAATCGAGGTCTCAAAATCTCTCAGCGAAACTTCTTCTATACCAACACCATGACCGTAATTAACAACAACATGGATATTGGCTTTGGGGGCGACATTCTTGAGGAAGCCAAGGAAACGAATGGTATCGCGCGTTGCCGCCAGCGCCAGTTCGGTGACCACCAGAATATCATTTGATTCTTCCAGAACATGGGAATGTTGGCCGGCCAGGCCGCGCGGCAAGTCCACCATCAAGTAACTCGACTTTTTCTTGAGCACCGTAACCAGATTATTCAGGGCGGTTGGATCGGCCTCAAAGGTCTCCTCAAACGGCATTTCCGAACCCAAAATGGTCAGATTTTCATTAACCTTGACCATGGCGCGTTCAATGAAAAGTTCATCCACGCGGGTAGGGTCTTCAAGCGCATCTGCCAGGCCCCGGCCCGGTTCAATGTCAAACGAAAGCGCACTGGTGCCAAAATGGATATCCAGATCCAGCAATGCTGTCTGGCGTTTGAATTCGTTGGCAATAATCCACGAAACAGTGGCGGCCAGCAGGCTGGCACCAATTCCGCCGCGGACGCCAATTACAGTACACATGCTGTTTGGGGTTTTTGGCCCACCATCAACCACTGTGGCATTAGCGGCAAGAAACCCCTTGGAAATGGCGGACGCCATAATATCATGGGTAACCGGTTTCAAAATATAATCATTGACGCCGGCACTGATCAAGTCACGGTAAAGCTGAACATCATTGGTTTCACCCAGGGCAATAATAAATGTCTGGTCACCGCAGGCTTCCAACAACGCTGACATATCATCAGCAGGATTTTCGGATTTTTCCAGGTCAACCACCAGAAGCTTGGGCGGCTCCATAATACCCAGCGCCCGGGTGGCATTTTCCAGGGTTCCCCTTTGAACGCGCTTTTTCTGCCACCCGTAATCTTCGACAATCGGGACAAGGATCGCAGCTGTCGCGTCGTCTCTGACAAACGCGGCAAACGGCTCTCTGGTATCTTCCTTCGCCTTGGTTTTTGTATTCGTATCAGCCATTAAACTTTGCTTCCTAAGTTATC
>SMXR01000020.1 GCA_004356215.1 Alphaproteobacteria bacterium
AAAGCGCTCCTGGATGCCGTTTCATCTGGCACCGTCAAGATTGCCGTTAACCAGACCTACCCGCTTCGCGATGTAGCAAAAGCCCACCGTGACCTTGAGGGGCGCAAAACCACCGGGTCGACGGTGCTGCTGGTTTCTTAGCAAACGTGTCAATAATTTCTCATTTATGCTATGCTCCTGAAAATATTTCAGGAGGCTTTGCCATGAAAAAGATCATCTCGATTGCTGCCGGGGCAGCTTTAACCACCGCTTTATTCTTCAGCGCGAATCCCCCGACGCTTGCCGCCGCTGATATGTTTCTCAAGATCGAGGGCATCGAAGGCGAGTCTACCGATAGTGCCCACCAGGGCTGGATTGAGGTCGAGTCCGTGAATTGGGGTGGTCCCAACCGCAGCCGGCTTTCCAGGATGCAGACTTCGGAACCGCGGATGGGTTCATCCGGGTCGCTGGTAATTACCAAACGCACCGACAAATCGTCAGCAAACCTGTACCAATACAGCAACTCCGGGGAACACATTCCCAATATGTGGGTCATAACTCCACAGAAAAGAGGAACGGAGCCTTATTTGAAATACGAACTGACCGATGTCATTATCTCGTCGTTTGTGGCCGGGGGTTCCGGAGGCGAGTCTGCCATGATGGAGGAGGTCACGTTTTCTTACCGCAAAATCCAGTGGGACTACGACAAATACGACACCAGGGACAAAGACAAAAAGAAAGACAAGTACAATATAAAGGAAAAAGATTAAACCGCTTACCTTAAACGAGGTTAAGTAAAATCAGGTAAATCATCGCTGAGACGAAGGCTGAAACCGGCACCGTTACCACCCAGGCCGTGACAATGGTCATCAGATAGCCCCGGCGTACAAGCTTGCGTTTACCTTTGGCCGCCCGCTTTTTCCGGATTTTTTTGCCGCGCGGATCGGCCTGGGTTTCTGCCCAGATAAACAGCGGCCCAATCATGTGCATGCGCCGGTTGGCAAAATACTCCCTTAAGAATCCAACCCCGAAAACGCCCCCCACTGCGGTGTGGGTCGAGGATACCGGCAGCCCCATCCACGAGGCCGCAATCACAGTTATGGCCGCCGCCAGGGCAACACAAAACGCCCGCGACGGATTCAGGCGGGTGATTTCATGGCCTACGGTTTTGATAAGCTTGGGGCCATACAGCAACAACCCGACAGACAGGCCAACGGCCCCAATGGCCATTACCCACAACGGCAGGGTAACCTTGGCCGAAACCGCATCGCCTGAAACCGCGCTGACAATTGCCGCCAGCGGGCCGACCGCGTTGGCGACATCATTGGCGCCGTGGGCGAACGACAACAGCGCGGCGGCAAAAATCAACGGGATTGCGAACAACTTGTTCACATCTTTTTTGGTATTTTCAATTTTCCTGGAAGCCCTGGCGATCATTGGTTTGGTGGCCAAATAAACCAAGGCCAGAGCCAAAACGCTGATGATTGCGACCATGCCAATACCCGGCTGCCATATCCGCTGCAACCCCTTGACTGAAAGATAACCCGCAAAGGCCGCGCCCATAACCCCCAGCAATACCGGCAGCCAGGTTTTCGCGGCGCTCACCCGGTCTACTCTATAAAGAATTGCGCCTTTAATAAACCACAGGAACAAGGCGGCTATTACCCCCCCCATGAGCGGCGATATCACCCAACTTGCGGAAATCGCTCCCATGGTTGGCCAGTTAACCGTGGCCACCCCGGCGGCGGCAATGCCGGAGCCCAGCACCCCGCCGACAATCGAATGGGTGGTGGAAACCGGCGCTCCGAACCAGGTCGCGGCATTGATCCATAAACCCGCCGCTAAAAGGGCAGCCATCATGACATATATAAACTGTTCAACTGAGGGGATGGCAGTGGGGTCAATAATCCCCTTTGAGATAGTGTTGACCACTTCGCCGCCGGCGATAAGCGCCCCGGCGGCTTCAAAGACGGCAGCGATAATCAACGCCCCGGCCATGGTCAAAACCTTGGAGCCAACCGCCGGCCCGACATTGTTGGCTACATCATTGGCACCAATATTCAGGGCCATGTAACCGCCGATCATCGCTGCGGCGATAATAAACATACCACCCGCGGAGGCATCGGTCAGGCTATAGGAAATCAGCCCGATAACAGCCAGAAAAAGGGCCGACAGGCCGAGCTTCACAAAGCCGCTGGAGGTGGCGTTGAGCAGTACATTGGAAAAATAGGAATTGTCTTTATTGTTCCCGGAATTCGATGCCATTCCTGCACCCCCCAATTCAAATGTTACAGGTTTATGACAGGTTTGTAACAATGATGGAATACCATAAAAAGGAAATCAGGGCTTTTATGAAAAAATTTTAAAACCAAGAAAAAGTGAAGTTCAGTTTGTGTCTTTTTCTGCTTTTTGTTAAGGTTGAGCGGTCAAAGGACGAAAGGGGATGGGGTTATGGCGGACACCACTAAAGAGGCCGAACCAACTGCCAATTTTTCAGGAGCGATTGGGGCCTATTACTTTTTCACCAGACGCTATGTCCTGGTATTTTATGCGGTTCTGGCTTTTGCCTTTGTCTTTGCCATTCTGATCTCCCTGGTCAGCATCGGCCTGACTGTTTTTAATCTGTTCGCTGGAGAAAGTTTCCAGGATGAGCTTGAATTTACGCTGATGGTTTTCATATTTTTCGGCCTTGGTTTCCAGGCGATTATGGCGTTCGCTTCATCGGCCTATAATTTGTGGCATATCACTTTTCAACAGGCCGATCCCCGGGAAGAATTTCCAGCGACATTAAAAAGAATGGACCTGATCCGCACCTATTATGGCAGCACCAGGAATGGCGTAGCCAAGCTTTTGGCGTTTTTGCTGCCGGGGTTGCTGGTAACCTTGATTTTGGTGGTTCCACTGTTTGCCGCCATCCTGTTTTTTTCTTCCTTCCTCACCTTTGCAGAGGTCCAGCCCAATATCATTCGTGGCATTTTTATCCCCGACCTTTTCCTGGTCTGGCTTTCGGTGTTCCTGATGAATTTTAATTACTATCTGGGCACCAAAAGTAACGGGAAAGAAAAGGAAAAAATCTAACCTTGCCTAAAGCCCTTTAATTCCCATCACCTACATCCTTGGGGGCGGCGCCAGCTACAGTTTAGAGGGTGGCCCGCACGTTGATTCGGGTGGCACCTGGCACTGGTTTGGCATGGCGCCCGGGGTGTTGGAGCAGATTCGCGACTGGTTAGGCCTGATATTGGCACAAAATTGAAATTAAATTTCAACCCGGAGGGAAAGTGCGGCCAAAGAGAATTATAAAAGAAAGAAATTTCGATTTTCCACAACCTTATCCACAACTTTTTGCAAAACTATCCCCAGAAAAATGAAATTTTGCATTTTTTAGGCTTGGAAATGGAAATTTTTATGCTAGCGTTTAGCTACATGGTGAGGAGGAGATTCAATACTTCTTTTCTAGAAATAACACCCACGGGTGTTAGATGCGGGAAAAAAGACTTGAAGGTACGATGATCCATCATGTAGGGCCCACGGCTCTTCCGATTTTCTTTCCAGGTTCGCCTGATGTGAGAAGAAGAAGACCGTGGGTTCCCTTATTCGGCACCTTTTTCTTCAGCAAAACATCACAAAGACATTATTAATTCCCCTAAGCTAATGAAAATATTGGGTCTTTCGCGTAGCCATGGTCAACCCGAAAAAAAACTGCCTGTCGTTAAAATTTCGCAGGAAAATTTTTGCAAAATGTGCTATGCTCGAGTCGCATGATGAGGAGGAGATCAATCTTCTTTTTACAGGTTACCACCTTCGGGTGTTATCTATGCGGGAAAAAGTTTGAAGGACTATGATTCGTTATGCAGGCCCGCGGGCCTTCGACAGATTGTTTCAGGTTCGCCTGAGATAAAATGAAGAAGACCGCGGGTTTTTTATTGCCGTATGGCCCGGATTTCCCGGGTAGAGTTTTCAGCCAGCGGCCATCAGCGACAAAGGTAAATCAGACCGCCTTGGAAGGTTGCCGGCGCCACCGGCAAAACTGAAGCCAGTTAAAGCGAATGTGATTTTGATTTAGGCGCGTCTTCGTGGCAGGATACTTTTTTGCGCATTTATATGCGGGAGGGTGCAAATGAAATTCATGTTAATCCTTGCCGGAATACTGCTGGCCGCCTGCCAGGAAGAGTCCGGATCTCCGGGCCTGGAAGGCCAGCCCTTTAATAATGCCCGGACCATAGCGGTAGGCGACGCCCCCCATGGCATGCAAAAGAAAGGCGAGCGGCTTTACATTGCCGTGGCCGGTGCCGACCAAATAGAAGTTCTTGACCTTAAGTCGTTTGAGATTGTCGAGCGCTGGCCCGCGCCCGACACCCCGCTTGATATTATTGAAAGCGACATGGGCTGGCTGGTGTCGGCCTTCAAGTCAGATTACCTGCATTACCTGGGTGAGGGCGGCGAGGTGACCACCATGTCGTGGCCGGTTGGCTCTGGCCCCAGCCTGTTTGCTCCCGATCGCGGTGGTGACCTGGTTTATATCGTCAGTGAATTTGATAACACTTTCACCGTCTTTGACCGTAAAATCGGGAAGGTGAGCGCGGTTTATGAAACCGGCGCGCGGCCCTACCCGGCGGATGTCACCCGCGACGGGGTGCTGGCCTTTATCCCCAACCGCGAAGATAATTCGGTCAGTGTCATTGATCTTTTGAACCAGGAAGAAGTCACCAGGGTGGCGGTGTGCGCGGGGCCGCTGGGGGGATCGCTAACGGGCGATGATGTGACTTATATCGTCACCTGCGGCGATGCCGATAAAGTGGCCTTTATCAACACCGCGTCGCTTACCGTCACGGCTGAAATCGGGGAGGGTATCGGCCCGCGGCCGTTTTCTGTTGTCACCTCACCCGATGGCCGCTTCGCCTTTGTCAATAATTCGGCAGGCACAACCCTGTCGGTGATTGACCTGGCGACAAAAAAAGTGATCCAAAATATGCAGGTTGGCGAAACCCCGATCGTGGTCAGGGTTTTTGAAAACACCCTTTATGTTGCCTCCGAAGGCTCTAACACGGTTTCCATCATCCCGCTTGGGGGCAGGATCACCACCCTGGGCGGCCCCAACAACGAAGTCATTGTGTTGGGCATGATCCATGACGGCTTCAACACATCGGAGCACTATTCCAGTGGTATTTTGCGTGAGGTCATCCGCCGCATTGATCCCGATATAATTATTGCTGAAATCCCGCCGAACCGGCTGGACGCCGCACTGGATGGTTTTCGCGAGACCGGGCAGGTGAACGAACGCCGGACCAAGGTCTTTCCCGAATATACCGATGTGGTGTTCCCGTTAATCCGGGAGATGGATTTTGAGATTATCGGCGGGGCGGCCTGGAACAGCTATATGAACAGCTACCGCAGCCGGGCGCTTGGGCGCATTAAAGATGACCCGGCGCGGGCCGCAGAATGGCAAGCCCACCAGGATGCCAAACGCGTGCAACGGGACGCCATCGGCGGGCGCTGGGACGATCCCATCTTTATCCATTCCGATGGCTATGACGCCATCCAGAAGGCCGGATATACCCCCTACAACAGCTATTTTAACGACGACCTTGGCCCCGGCGGCTGGGACAACATCAACGCCGGCCATTATGCCCTGATCGAAAAAGTGCTGGATAAACATATGTTCGAGGGCAAACGCATCCTCATCACCTTCGGCGCCTCGCACAAATACTGGTTCCTGGAAAAATTGCGTGAGCGCGATGATATCAGGCTGATTGACCCACTTGAATTTTTCGAAAAAGACTAGGGATTATTAGCCAAACCAGGTGGGGATGTTTTTGATCGGCTCGAAGGTAACGGTGATAATGCCGCCAACCACCCAAAACAGGATAAACGGCACCTTGGGTTGGCGAATGATCACCAGGGATACGAATAACCAGCGGCGCAAAAAGATGTCCGAGCCGAGGCCGGCAAAAATGGCATAAATGGCGAACAGCTGTTCATTGGAGATGCCCTGGGTATTCATGAAGCTGCCAATATATAGCAGCAGGACAAAAAATGGCAGCATCACCAAAACAAAAACCGCCGCCCAGTAGGGCGAGGCCAGGACATTAAAACTTTCCCCCTTTTTCATTTGCGGAGGAAAGAAGTTTTTCTTCGGTTTTTTCAAGACCATAAAAGGTTCCCTGCTGCCCCCAAGATTAGCAGCCCGCTAACAATATACTAAAATGTTATCCAAATCTAAAATGTTTTTCAAAATAATTAAAGAAATAAACAAGTAAATCAAAAAATAAAATAAATCACCCTGAAGATTATACTGAAGAAACGCTTGACGTTTTTTGTCATTGATGGAAATCTCCGAAACGCATGTGACAGAGGACGTTAACCATTCACATTTTTAGGATGTAATTATGAAGTTTTTATCTTTATTCGGTGCGGCTTTGGTTTCAATAGTATTGGTTTCGTGCAGCGACCCTGTAGAGGAAAACCGAGAACAAACGGCTGCGGATTTGGCCCTGGAGACTATCATCATCGATACCCATGTGGATGTTCCCTACCGCCTGAAAGATAAATGGGATGACATCAGCCAGGCCACCGAAGGGGGCGATTTTGATTATCCGCGGGCTGTCGCCGGCGGCCTTAATGCCCCGTTTATGTCGATTTATACTCCGGCAAGCCTGGGCGATGGTCCTGAAGCAACGGCCAGTGCCGACAACCTGATTGATATGGTTGAAGGCATTGTCGCCAACGCTCCCGATAAATTTGCACTGGCAACCTCGGTGGCGGATGTCCGGACGCAGTTCAAAGCCGGGCTGATTTCGTTTCCGCTGGGCATGGAAAACGGCTCTCCGATCGCGGGCGATCTGGAAAACCTGAGACATTTTTACGAGCGCGGGATTCGCTATATCACGCTGACCCATTCGCTTTCCAACCACATTTCCGATTCATCCTACGATAGCAACAGGCAATGGCAAGGCCTAAGCCCGTTTGGTGAAGAAGTCGTAGCCGAAATGAACCGGCTTGGTATCATGGTCGATGTTTCCCATGTTTCCGATGATGCATTTTGGGATGCCCTGGCCATTTCAAAGGCCCCGATTATCGCCTCGCATTCTTCCGCGCGCCATTTCACACCGGGGTTTGAACGCAACCTGTCCGACGAGATGATTATTGCGTTGGCTGAAGCCGGTGGTGTCATCATGATTAACTTTGGCTCACCTTTCCTGACCGAAGAAGCCAATTCCACCGGGTTTTATGAAGCCTTCAGTGCCTATCTTAAAGAAAATGAACTGGAATTAAGCCCCTCGATTGAAGTGGCTTTTCGTGCCGAATTCTTTGGCGATTCAGGCTTTCCCTACGCCACCCTTGACCAGGTCCTGGACCATTTCGATCACGTTGCCGAGATTGTCGGGATTGATTACGTCGGCATTGGCTCGGACTTTGATGGGGTTGGCGACAGCCTGCCGGTCGGCCTCAAGGATGTTTCAGACTATCCCAACCTAATCAAGGGGTTGCTGGAGCGGGGTTATAGCAGGGAAGACATTCAAAAAGTACTTTCCGGAAATATTTTAAGGGTGTGGAGCGCGGTTGAAGACTATGCCGTTGCCACCGCCGAATAACTTCAGGAGACAAGAAAATGACTTTAAAACTCACCGCCATTGCCAGCAGCCTTGTCATCAGCCTGGCGGCCTGTGGTCAACCGCCCGAGGAAACGCCTGTTGAACCAACCGGCGCTGATACCATCACCGCAGCGGACTTGCATGCAAAAATCAAAATCCTGGCTTCAGACGAATTTGAGGGCCGCGCGCCGTCGTCGCCCGGTGAAGTAATCACCGTAAACTATCTCCGCGATGAATTCGCATCCTACGGTCTTCAGCCCGGCAATGGCGAAAGCTGGTTCCAGGAGGTGCCGCTGGTGGATATCACCGCCGATGCCGACCAGGCACTGGTCATCTCGGGCGCGGGCGATGACCTGGTTTTGGAATACGCCACCCAGTATGTCGCCGGCACCCGCCGCGTGGTCGACCGGATCGATGTGGTGGATAGCGACCTGGTTTTTGTCGGCTATGGCATTGTTGCCCCGGAATACGGCTGGAATGACTATGCCGGTCTTGATATGACCGGGAAAACCGCGGTTATCCTGGTTAATGATCCCGGTTATGCCACCCGCGATGAAAGCCTGTTTACCGGGTATGCCATGACCTATTACGGGCGCTGGACCTACAAATACGAAGAAGCCATGCGCCAGGGCGCCGACGCCGCTTTGGTCATCCATGAAACCGGCCCCGCCGGGTACCCCTGGGAAGTTGTCCGGGGCGGGTGGACCGGCCAGGCGTTTTATCTCGAATCCGCGGATGGCAATTTATCAAGGGTACCGGTTGAGGGGTGGATTTCGGGTGATGCCGCCAACGCCATATTCGAGGCCGCCGGACAAGACCTGGCGGCGCTCACCGAGGCCGCCTCCAAACCGGGTTTTGAAGCCGTGGCGCTGGGCCTCCAGGCCTCGGTCTCATTTGCCAATGAGATCAACCATTCGCTCTCGAAAAATGTCGTGGCGATCCTGCCCGGGTCGGAAAACCCCGATGAAACGTTTCTTTATATGGCCCACTGGGATCATTTCGGGATTGCCCGCGAGATTGATGGAGATAACATCTATAACGGCGCGCTCGACAATGCCTCTGGCGTCGCTGCCTTGCTGGAAGTCGCCGAAGCCTTTGCCTCGCTGCCGGTGGCGCCGAAACGCTCGATCATTTTTGTCGCCGTGACCGCCGAGGAACAAGGCCTGCTGGGTTCGCAGCATTACGCTGAAAACCCCATATTTCCACTGAACAAAACCGTCGCCGGGCTCAATATGGATGGTCTCAATTTGATCGGCAAAACCAACGACATTGTTGTCACCGGCTTTGGCATGTCTGAGCTGGATGCCGTCCTTGAGGTCGCCGCGGCGGCGCAGGGTAGGGTTCTGGCGCCCGACCCAGATGTCGAGAAGGGGTATTATTTCCGTTCCGACCATTTCAACCTGGCCAAAAAAGGGGTGCCGATGATCTACCCCGGGGGCGGGATTGATCACGTCGAGTTTGGTTCCGAATATGGCCAGGCCCAATCCGATGATTATGTCGCCAACCGCTACCATAAACCGTCCGATGAATACGATCCGGCGTGGGATTTGGCTGGCGGTGAGCAGGATACCAGGCTTTATTTTGCCGTCGGTGAGGCGATAGCCAACAGCGGCGCCTGGCCCAACTGGTTTCCCGGCACGGCGTTCCGTGCCATCCGCGATGCCAGTTTGGCCGAGGTAGATGTTGCTACGGTTGAAAAAATTGGCCTAAAAATGGCGGTCAAACTGGATGCAAGTGCCGCCGATGTCTGGGCCATGATTGGCAATTTTGGGGATATAAACTGGCATCCAGCAATTTCCTCGACAGTTGCAGAGGGCGAAGGCCTGGATGCGGTCAGAACCATAACGCTGGTTGATAATGGCGGCGAGTTATTTGAAACCCTCGATGCGATGGGGGATATGAGTTACTCCTACACGGTGATATCTTCTCCGTTTCCGATGAAAAATTACTCTGCCACGATTGAAGTCATAGAGAACGGTGATGGCGCCACAGTGAAATGGTCTTCCACTTTTGAAGCTGATGGCATCAGCTCAGAAGAGCTTGAAAAAATTGTAAGTAATTTTTATGAAGCTGGTTTTGAAGCCTTAGCGGCAGCTTTAGCTCAATAAAATTTAACAGGGGAAAATATGTATCATTCAGTGGTAAAAAGTATCCTTGCCGGCTTGCTTTTACTGGTTCTCGCCACTTGTTCCGAGGGCGATGAAGCGCCGTCCTATGATGTTATTATCTCGGGCGGGACGATTTATGATGGCTCCGGCGGCGAACCATATGTCGCTGACATTGCCATTGAGGGCGATCGCATCATCGCCATCGGCGACCTCGATGAGGAAAACGCCATCACCGTGATCGATGCCGAAGGCATGGCGGTAGCCCCGGGGTTTATCAATATGCTGTCGTGGGCGCCCGAATCCCTGATGATCAACGGCCAGGGCTTAAGCGATTTGAAACAGGGGGTAACATTGGAAGTGTTTGGCGAAGGCTGGTCCTACGGCCCGTGGTCAGACGCCATGAAGGCCGAGGTCAAAAAACACCAGACCGATTTCCAGTACGACATCGAATGGACCACGCTCGGCGAATACCTTGATTTTATGGAGGCCAAAGGCATTTCGATGAACATCGCCTCGTTTGTCGGCGCCACCACGCTCAGGATCCACGAGGTTGGCTATGAAAACCGCCCGGCTAGCGAAGAAGAACTGGAGCGTATGCAGGAGTTGGCTAGGACGGCGATGCGCGAAGGCGCCCTGGGGCTTGGCTCAGCCCTGATTTACGCCCCGGCCAATTTTGCCTCGACCGAAGAATTGATAGCGCTGGCCAAAGCCGTTGGCGAGTTTGATGGCATGTATATTTCTCATATGCGCTCGGAATCGGGCCAGATTTTTGAGGCGCTGGAAGAGCTGATAACGATTGCCCGCGAAGCCGGGGTAGCCGCCGAGGTGTATCACTTGAAGGCTTCCGGCAAACCCAATTGGGATAAAATCGAGGATGTTTTCGCCCGCATTGATGCCGCCCGCGCCGAGGGCCTGCACATCACCGCAGACATATACACCTATCCCGCCAGCGCCACCGGCCTGGATGCGGTGATCCCGCTGTGGACCCAGGAGGGCGGCGATGAAGAATGGTTCAAACGCCTGCGCGACCCCGGCCTGCGGGCGCGAATCATCGCCGAAATGACTGATGCCACCAATCCCTCCAACCGCTGGGTCAATGTTGGTCCCGAGCGTATCCTGCTGATTGGCTTCAAAAACGAAAAATTCAAACCCTACATTGGAAAATTCCTGTCCGAGGTGGCTGAATTGAGGGGCGAGGATCCGGTCGAGACCGCGCTTAACCTTGTGGCCGAGGACGAAACCAGGGTCGATGTCATCTATTTCTCCATGACCGAAGAGAATGTCCGGAAAAAGATAGCCCAGCCCTGGGTCGCCTTTGATTCTGATGAGGGGGCCTATTCCGACGATGAGATTTTCACCCGGAATTCGGCCCACCCCAGGGCCTACGGTACATTTGCCCGGGTTTTGGGAAAATATGTCCGCGAGGAGGGGGTAATCACCCTGCCTGAGGCGATTAGGCGGATGACCGCCTTTCCGGCAGCAAATTTGAAACTCCGCGATCGCGGGTCCCTAAAGGAAGGGTTTTTTGCCGACATTGTCATTTTCGATGCCAAAACCATCATTGATCACGCCACCTTTGAAGACCCGCGCCAATACGCCACCGGCATGATCCATGTCTTTGTCAATGGCGAGCAGGTGCTGCGCGGCGGCGACCACACCGGATCATTCCCGGGCCGGGTGGTTCGGGGCCCCGGGTGGGTTGGCTGGGATCAGGACGGGTCTTAACTTTAGGCCTTTTGGAACATCCACATTATGAAAATGACGAAGGTGCTGGCGAAAAAAGAGGTGCCAAACAGTACATGAACCCTGAGATTGCCATAAAGAAAAGTGGTATCCCCCGGCATCCATGCCGGGACAATGCCACTGATCAGCGGCCAAGCGACGGCCAATAAAATCAATACCACGAGATAAGTTATCGCAAATTTCCACATAGCAGCCTCATTCTTGTATTAGCGCCGCTATTCTATACCATATTATCTAAATGATTGTTAATATCCGAGTTTGGTCCGTTCCTGATCAGCCCTGAGAAGAACCCCGGCAACATAATTGGCTGAAAATTTTAAGTCCATGTAAACCCCGGCTTCTGAAGACGCGCGCAACGCCATGCCGGATGTGCCCTTGGTCCTTAAATAATCGTCGGGAATTACGATCCCGAAAGTTTCTTCGTAATAACAAAAGGATGAATCGCAGCCTTCAAACCTTTTGCGCCCGGAAATTACCTTAAACCGGTTTCCTTCTGAATCCCGGGCGGTGTAGTAATTTCTGAAGTTGGCCTCGGAAGCGCTTCCCCCCCCGGCCATCCCGTTCATAGCCCCCGCGGTTGGCGACAAAAAACGGGTCTTTGACATAAACCACATGGGCGGCGTAGCCGTTTTCCCGGTCCATGGTGGTCCGGATTTGAAAAGTATTATCTAACCCTGCAGATAAATTGGGGGCGCGAAAGCGCAGGACATTATCAAGCCGATCTTCTTTTACGGATATCTTCGCCGCCACTTTTTCCGGCAACGTGTTTGAATAATCACTGCCCAGGCACCCGCCCAGGGCCAAAATCAAAGGGAATAACAAGGCTAAACGCAATACGAGCATAAATATCTCAACACAACCAAGACAAGTATATGTAATAAAGCCGCTTTCGGCAAGGTTGTTTTGTTTGTTTACCAACCAAGGCCTTGTCAGCGCTGCGGCAAGCAGGCAAACTGGCGCCAGGCATTTTAAAAGGGCAGCCGATGAAACTTTACACCTATTATCGCTCGTCATCGTCGTTCCGGGTGCGGATTGCGCTGAACCTGAAGGGGATTGAATACGAACCGGTTTTTGTCCATTTGTTTAAAGGCGAACAGGGGGAGAAGGATCATCTGGCGCGCAATCCGCAGGGCCTGATCCCGGTTTTGGATGATGATGGCACGGTCATTACCCAGTCGAGCGCCATTATTGAATATTTGGAAGAAACCCGGCCGACCCCGCCGTTGCTGCCCACGGGTGCGGTTTCGCGGGCGCAGGTGCGTGCAATGGTGAACCTGGTGGCCTGTGATATCCAGCCGCTGAACAATCTTAAGGTCCTCAAGCACCTGGGCGGCCCAATGGGTCATTCAAAAGAGGAAATCGATGACTGGTATCGTCACTGGATAAACCTCAATTTCGCTGCTCTTGAAAATTTGGTGGCACAGCATGGCAAGGGATATTGCTTTGGCAAAACGGTCACCATGGCCGACCTGTTTTTTATTCCGCAGATCTGGAATGCCCGGCGCTTTGACACCGACCTTTCGGCCTACCCCAACCTGCTCAAGGTTGAAGAGGCGCTGTATAAGCTGCTGGCCTTCGATAGGGCAAAACCGGAAAACCAGCCCGACGCGGAATAATAATTATTTCATGAAACGTGTGTAATCGACCGGTTTGGTATGATCAATTTTCTCCACCTTGAAGTCGATCGGGTATTTTAGCCCCGACCCGCAATTGAACAACACCACCCGGTCGCCGGGTGAAACCAGCCCGCTCTCAAGGGCTTTCTCATAGGCCGCGAACGTGGCCGCGCCCTCGGGGCCGATGTTGAGGCCCTCAAGCCGCCCGCACATTAGCCGGGCTTCGCTGATGGCGTCATCGGAAACGGTGATGGCAAAACCACCGCTTTCCCGCACCGCCCTTAAAATCAGGAAATCACCCACCGCGGCGGGGACGCGCATGCCCTGGGCGATGGTTTGGGCCTCGGGCCAGGGGTCGGCAAACTCTTTGCCCTCATCAAAAGCTTTGACAATCGGCGCACAGCCCTCAGCCTGGACCGCAACCATGCGCGGCCTTTTGTTGCCGATAAAGCCGATATCCTCGAGCTCCTGAAACGCTTTCCACATCCCGATCAGGCCGGTGCCGCCGCCGGTGGGATAAAAAATCACATCGGGCAGGTGCCAGTCCATCTGTTCGGCCAGCTCCAAGCCCATGGTTTTTTTGCCTTCGATCCGGTAGGGCTCTTTCAGCGTCGAAAAATCGAACCAGCCGACCTTGTCCTTGCCCTCGCCAACGATGCGCCCGCACTCATTGATCAGGCCGTTGACAAGGTAAATTTTGCCACCTTGCTGGACGGTCTCGCTGATGGTGATTTCCTGGGAGTCATCGGGTGAAAAAATG
>SMXR01000021.1 GCA_004356215.1 Alphaproteobacteria bacterium
CCGAAACCGCCGCGCTGGCGCTCGAGATGGGTCCAGGTCCGCACCAGCCGGCTTCTTTGGTATGTCAGGTGCGCCAGCTCAACCTGAAGTGTCCCTTCCCGGGTTTGCGCGCGCTCGCCAAAAATCTCCAGGATCAACCCGGTGCGATCGATCACCTTAACCTTCCAGGCGCGCTCAAGGTTGCGCTGCTGGATCGGGTTCAGGGCACAGTCCATAACCACCAGATCAATGTCCTCGGCCTCAATAAGCGCCCCAAAATCTTCCACCTTTCCGCTGCCCAGAAACGTTGCCGGATTGGGCCGGGCCAAGGCGATAATCCTTGCGCTGGCAATCTCAAGGCCGATGGCCAGCGCAAGCCCTGCGGCTTCGTCAAGTTTCAGGTTCTGATCGCGCAAATAAATCGTGCCCGCAGCCCCCCGGGTGATGCGGCCAGTGCTTAACGAGGGGTGCAGGACCAAAGCCCGCATCGCCGAATTTGAACTGGAAATGGTGTTTTTATGTTTACCCTTCGTCATCTAAATTCTCCGAAGGGTGGGTTTTGCACCCTTCAGTCTTCTTTGCCTGCTTTGGCGTTATCGCCATTGTCTTCATCCGGGTCATAAAGATTGATAGGATGCGCAGGCATAATTGTTGATATCGCGTGTTTGTAAACCAGCTGTGCGGCATTGTCCCTTTTTAATAATATAGAAAAACTGTCAAACCAGGAAATAACCCCTTGCAGCTTGACGCCATTCATTAAAAAAACGGTTAGTGGCACCCGTTCTTTTCTGACCTGGTTAAGAAATACGTCCTGCAATTGTGGTGATTTGTCGCGCATTTTGACCCCTACTCTACACTTTTTGTCCTTGACCTTATCCGTGGCCGTTTATTTTTTTAATGTTGTGGCAGGGTTTATATGCCCTGTACAGGGTTTAATTAGAAAAAGTCGAGCCTGACCGCAAACAGCTTTTCAACCTTTTTGATGATATTTGAAAAGGCAAAAAGAATAACCCGGTCTTTGCTTTCCAATACCGTATCCCCCCTTGGCATGATCACTTCGTCACCGCGCACCACCGCCCCGGCCAAAATGCCCTCTGGCAAATGAAGGTCCCTGAAAGCCTTGCCAAACAATGGTGATGTTTCCAGAACCTCGGCTTCCATAATTTCCGCCTCGCCGTAGCGCAGGGAATGAAGGTTTCGAATTTTCCCCTTCCTTATGTGCTGCAGGATGGTCGACACCGTGGTTTCCTTCGGATCCAGGTAAACATCGATGCCAAGCGACGTGATCAGGGGCCCGTAAACCGGTTTGTTAATCAGGGTAATAGCCCGCAGCGCCCCCATTTGCTTGGCCAGCAGGGATGCCAGAATATTGGTTTCGTCATGGTTTGAAACGGCAACAACGGTCTCGGCCTTGGCGACATTGGCCTCCTTCAAAATTTCGGCATCAAGGCCGTCGCCATTAATCACCATGGTTTTTTTCAGGTTATTGGCGATGAAATCAGCCCTTTCCCTGTTGTTTTCAATCAGTTTGATATTAAGGTGGGGTGATTTGCGCTCCAGGTGCTCGGCCAAAAACAAGCCGACATTGCCGCCGCCAATAATGATAATGTTGCGGGCTTCCTTTTCATCATGACCAAAAACCGACATTGCCCGCTCAATATGGTCCCGGTCTGCAGCAAAATAAATATCATCGCCAATCAACATCTGATCGCTGGCCTTGGGAATGAACATTTTCTGGTTTCGGATAATCGCCATGACGGTGATGTGCAAATCCGGAAAAAGTTCGGACAGCTGTTTCAAGGGGGTATCGACAACCGGGCAATTTTCTTCCAGGCGGATCCCGACCACGCGCACTTTATCGTCTGCGAATGGGACCATTTCAAAAACCCCGGGCACTTCCAGCCGACGGTAAATCGCCTGGGCTATTTCCTCTTCAGGCGAAATAATGAAATCAATCGGCATTTTCTTGGCGCCAAAGAGGTCGGCCCAGGATGGTTTGAGGTATGACCGGTTGCGAATCCGGGCAATTTTGGTGGGCACCCGAAACAGTGTTTCCGCCACCTGGCAGGCAACCATGTTGACCTCATCCGAATTGGTGACGGCAATCAGCATATCTGCATCTGCGGCATTGGCCTGCTCAAGAATATCTGGATCAGATGCATAGCCGACAATGGCTTGTACATCCAGATGTTCGCGAATCTTCTGGACCAGGTCATCCGACCAGTCAATCACTGTAATGTCGTTATTTTGTTTGGCCAGATATTGGGCAATACTGTATCCAACCTGGCCCGCGCCGCAAATGATAACTTTCATAAAAAATTACCCCGACCTTGTCTTTACCTTAATATGAGCTTCGCCACTCTCTTTATCAACCCATCCCTTAACCTGGACACGCGAGTACACCGTTAATCCCAAAAGCTTTAATTTTCTGTGAAGGGCCGACCTTTCCATGCCGATAAATTGTGCCGTGCGCGATACGTTGCCACTAAAGCGGGACAAATGAAAGCGAATGTATTCGCGCTCAAATACCCGGCGGGCTTCCTTTAGGGAACTGAACATCAGATTGAGGTCCGCCTCGGAATGGCCGGTACCAAGGGTTTTACCCTGAATTTCAGCGGGAATACAACCGGCTGTAATGACATCATTTTCGGTTTCACTGGAACCGTGATTTAAAATCAAAAGGCGCTCAATAAGGTTTTTCAACTCGCGAATATTTCCCGGCCAATCATAGGCCTGGAGGCTGGCCAAGGCATCATCACCAATCTTTTTCACCGGGTACCCGGTTGAGGCCGACGCCGCAATCAAAAATTTATCAACCAGCGCGGGGATGTCTTCGCGGTGCATGGATAGGGGCAAAACCTCTACTGAGACCACATTCAGGCGATGGAATAAATCTTCCCTGAAATCGTTTGTTTTAATGGCCTCTTGCAAAATACGGCCAGTGGTGCTGATGACCCGGACATCAACTTCAACTTCCTTGGTGCCGCCAACCCGCAGGAAAATTTGTTCGGTTAAAACCCGGAGAATTTTTGCCTGGGTCGGCATCGGCATTTCATCGACCTTGTCGAGCAAAAGTGTGCCGCCATGGGCGCGCTCAAACAGGCCGGTTTTAACCACTCTACCGTTTTGCTCAACCCCGAAGAGTTCCTGTTCCATATTGTCGGGCAGGATACTAGCGGCGTTTATAATCAGGAAGGGGCCGCTGGCCCGTCCCGAACCCTGGTGAATTAAGCGCGCGACCACCTCTTTACCGGCGCCGGTCGGGCCAATAATCAGAACCCGGCTATTTGTTGGCGCGACCTTGGCTATGGTCTGGCGCAAGGTGGCGACCACCGCGGATGATCCGGTTAAATCCTGAACCAGGCCGGCTTTTTGCTTCAAATCTTCGTTCTCGCGCCGCAACCTCTCGGCTTCGGTGGCGCGGCTCACCAGATGCAAAAGTTTGTCGGTCTGGAAAGGTTTTTCGATATAGTCATAGGCTCCCAGTTTAATCGAAGCGACCGCGGTTTCGATATTGCCATGGCCGCTGATCATGATGACAGGCAAATCCTTGTGCCGGTTTTTCAAAATTTTCAAAACCTCAAGACCATCGCGCTTGCTGTTTTGCAACCAGATGTCAAGGACAACAAGCGAAGGCAACCGCCTTTCAACTTCGTGCAAAGCGGTTTCGCTGTCCTGTGCAGTGCGGGCTTTATAGCCTTCATCCTCAAGAATTCCCGCAATCAACTCGCGAATATCCTCTTCATCATCGACGACTAAAATATCAAGCGCCATAGGTTTTTACCCCAATCCTGCTTTTTTGTTTTCTAGATTTTGCATTTTTCTGGGTCTTGGCCAGTTTTTTTGCCCGGTTCTCAAGGGCTTTTAAATCAAAACTCAGGGTGACCCGGGCGCCCTGGTTTTTTGTCCTGTTCTCGAGCAGGATAGCGCCGCAATGGTCTTCCATGATTTTACGGACAATGGCCAGGCCCAGTCCGGTTCCTTTTTCGCGGGTGGTGACATAGGGTTCCATCAGGCGTTCTGCCATGTCTTCAGGCAGGCCCGGGCCGGTATCCCTGACAAAAATTTCCAGCCTTTTTTCAGACGGTTTGATTTCAATGCTTATGGTGCCGGATTTTTTGTTATTCCTGGCCTTGCCGCCTTTGGCGTTGGCTTCCTGGATAGAATCAACGGCGTTCTTGATCAGGTTGGTCATCGCCTGCGAAATCTGCCGGCTATCACAATAAAGCTTGAGCTCAGTGTTGGGCGCCGTGAATTTAAAATCAATCGTGGGGGCGCCGACTTCCTGCAGGAAAATCGCCTGGCGGACTATGGTGGTTAGGTTTTCTAACTTGAAAACCGGTTTGGGCATGCGCGCAAACGAAGAGAATTCATCGACCATGCGACGCAAATCCCCGACTTGGCGAATAATTGTATCGGTGCATTGATTAAAAACTGTGGCATCGCCTTCCAGGTTTTTGCCATATTTCCGTTTCAAACGCTCCGCCGAAAGCTGGATCGGGGTTAGCGGATTTTTAATTTCATGGGCAATGCGCTGGGCGACATCAGCCCAGGCAGCGGTTCTCTGGTCTGCCAATTGGTCGGTAATGTCATCAAAGGTAATGACGTATCCCCCGCCTGAACCCTCCTCAACCTCAGCGGCAATTCTTACCAAAAGGGTGCGTTTTTTACCGGCCCGTTCGATCACAACCTGATTGACAACCCCAATCTCCTTTTCATTCAAAACCCGGTTCAACAGCGGCTTGAATTCGGGAACGATATTCAGCATTTTTTTGCCCTCAAGGTCTTTGCGGCTCTTGCCCAAAAAATCGCACGCCGAGCGATTGGGCAGGGTTATGATGCCGCGGCGGTCGAGGCCGATAACACCGGCTGAGACCCCCGATAATACTGCCTCTGAAAACCGCCGCCTTTCATCCAGTTTACGGTTGGTATTTTTCAAATCTTTTTGCTGGCTTTCCAATTGCCGGGTCATTTTGTTGAAGGCCCGGCTGAGGATGCCAATTTCATCGCTGGCCGAGGTGGCCGGCAGCCGTGTTTTGAAATCTCCCTGGCCAACCTTTTCTACCGCCCAGGCCAGTTTACGGATCGGGTTGGTCAACTGCCCGGCAAAGATGAAACCAATCCAGATGGCGCCCATCAACAGCAGCAACGCCACCACCATGAAAACAGCATTAAAATTGAACTGGAAGCCGGATCTTTCACTTTCAAGCGCTTCGTATTCCGCCAATGAATCCCGGGCGGTTTGCAGGTGGGCGAGCACGGCAGGATCGACATAGCGGCTAATAAAAAGGTAGGTGTCGAGAAAGAAATTCAGCTTGACGATGGCCCGGACCCGGTCATCCGAGGTATCACTGACAACCACAACCTCGCCGCTTTTGGCGCGCTCGACCCAAGCCGATTCGACGCCGGGTGCAGCCGAGCCCAGATTTAAACGGGCCATAGCCAAAACATTGCCGGTACTATCAAAAACAAAGGCTTCCGAAAGCGCCCGTTTGGCAACCTGGTCTTCGACCAAAATCTGCAACAGCCTTTGATCAGTGGCAACCAGGGATGACTGGCGGTTGATATCATTGGCCATCGCCAACAGATCGCCCTGGATCGTAAGCCGGTGTTCAACAATATAGGCTTCCGCCACCTCAAGCGATGAATTCAGGGTCGATCGCACCCGGTCTGAAAACCAGCTTTGCATCCCGCGTTCGATTATCAGGGCTGAAAAAATCGCTAAAATAATAACCGGGATGACGGCCATTAAGCCAAAATAAGTGATAATCTTGCCCTGAAGCTGGCCGCTCCCGACCTTCTTTTGCTGAAATAGTCCGACAACGCGATGACCAATCAAGCCGGAGAATATCAGCAGGAATGCAATACTGGCCAACAATAGGATCTTGAAATTACCTTCGGCCAAATCAAATGGCCCGGCCTTGCCGTAAAAAATAATGGCGGTAACCGTGGCCAGCAAAAGCGATATTCCCGCCAGGACGATTTCCAGCTTGACCCGCAACCTGACCCGGCGTGCCCACTGCAAAATCCTTGCCCACTGCCTGTGCAGGGCAGAATTGCGCAAATTACTGAATTGACTGTTTATTTCATTCATTGTGTTGCCAGGGGGTCCTTACTCTATTCAAAAGTGGCCGTACAAGGGGCTTTCAGGCCATTTGATGCAAAGAAGCAACAAACGTTGTATATAGGACACAAAGGCGCTGGGTTGGCAAGAAAAATCACCAAATTTTCCTATGTTTTCAAGTCCTTGGCATCAATATCAAGATTTTTGAGTTTTTTGCGCAGGGTATTGCGGTTGAGCCCCAAAAGCTGGGCCGCTTTCAGCTGGTTGCCGCGGGTGGCATTCAGGGTAAGTGAAATAAGCGGCCGTTCGACTTCCTTTAATATGCGGTTATAAAGCCCATCGGGCGGCAGCCGTTGGTCGTGGGCCTTGAAGTATTTTTCCAGGTTGCGGTAAATCGAAGAGGACAGGTTTTGGCCGCGGGCCATCCCGGTTTCCGTGGTCAGGGGGTTGGCCAGTACAGCGGCAATATTGTTCCCGGTAATGCGCCGGCGTTTGCCCAGGACCTTAAGGCGCGTCACAACATTCCGCATTTCCCTAAGGTTCCCAGGCCAGCCGTACCGAACCAGGGCATTCATTGCCTTTTCACTGATTTCCGGCGGTCGTACGGGTGCGTATTCCTGGCGCATAAAACGCCTGATGATAAGGGGAATGTCACCGCGACGGTGTTGCAGGTTAGGCAAGGAGAGGTTCTGCACATTCAATAGCCAATAAAGTTCCCGGGAAAAGGCATTATATTTGACCAACGAGTTCAAATCCCGCGAGGTCGCGGTTATCACTTTGGGCTGTGACCGCCGGCCCTCAAGCCCTTTTAGGAAGGCCGCCAGCCTTTTTTGTTCTGAAAGCGAAAAGTCAGCAACATCATCGATATAAAGGGTGTTCAGGCCGGCCTTGGTTTTTGCCCCCTTGGTGGCGTGGCGGCGCAGGAGTTTTTCCAGGTCTTCTTCGTTTTGCTCGGACACCAGGTAGGGGATGAATTTTCCACCCGTTCCCAGTTTGCCATGGATCAACCTGGCGATGGGCAATTTACCCGCCCCCGGTTCACCGAAAATAAGCGTGGGGTTTCTGCTGGAGGAAACGCGCTCAACCTGAATTTTCAGGTGCCGGGCCTGCGATGAATTGCCTGCCAAAATAGCCTCAAGAATATTTTTGTTTTCGGAAGTGCTGATTGTCATCACCCGCGCCTTAATTTTCACGACCTAAAAGAGTTACGCTTACGCGGCTTTTTTGTCCATAAGCGGAATGAAAAAATCTTTCAGGGTGGCGACAACAACTTCAGTGTCGGTCATTTGATTCATGGCCTGGCGCAATTCGGCCGAATTGGGCAGGCCCTTGGTATACCAGCCCAAATGCTTGCGGGCGATCCTAAGACCATTCTCAATTCCATAATGGTCGAGCATCGCCTGATAGTGGCTCAAAATTGTCGCCAGCTGCTTGGCAAATGGCGGCGGGCGTCTGCGTTCGCCGGTTTTCAGGTAATGCATGACATCGGCCACAAACCACGGCCGGCCATAAGCGCCGCGGCCAATCATTACCCCGTCAGCGCCTGATTTTTCCAGGGCGGTATCGACATCATCAAAACTGATAATATCACCGTTGACAATCACCGGCAGGGTGACGGCATCCTTGACCGTCCGGATAAAGGCCCAATCAGACCGGTCGCGGTACATCTGGCAGCGGGTGCGGCCGTGAACGGTGATCATTTTGATGCCAACACCTTCGGCAATCCTGGCAAGTTCCGCCGCATTCCGGGTTTCGTCATTCCAGCCGGTTCTCATTTTCAGGGTCACGGGGATTGCCACCGCCTTGACGGTCTCGGTCAGAATCGCCCGGGCGTGATCGAGGTCGCGCATCAGCGCCGAACCGGCCTCGCCATTGACGACCTTTTTCACCGGGCAGCCCATGTTAATGTCAATGATATTGGCGCCGCGGTCTTCGTTAAGCTTTGCCGCCGCCGCCATGGTTTTGGGGTTGCAGCCGGCAAGCTGGATCGCAAACGGAAACTCTTCCGGGGTAAAGCTGGCCATCCTGAGGGTGCGGCGGTTGTCACGGATTATTGCTTCAGAGGCAATCATTTCCGAAATCACCAACCCGGCGCCAAAGCTTTTCACCAGGCGCCTGAACGGCAAATCGGTCACCCCCGACATTGGCGCCAGGATGACCGGGCTTTCTATTTCCAGGTTTCCAATTTTCATGGTTAGGGTCTTAACCATAAACAGACCCGGTTGGCAAGGGCAGGAAGATACCCTAAAGTTGACCAATGACCATCACCGCCATCATAGTTGCCGCCGGCAAAGGGGTGCGCGCAGGCGATGGCCCGCCCAAGCAATACCGCACCCTCTCAGGGGTTCCGGTGCTGCGCCGCAGCGTTGAGGTATTCCAGGCGCATCCGGGTATCAGCAAGGTAATTGTCGTCATTAACCCCGACCATGCCGACTTTTATGAAAAGGCTGTGGGCGATCTCGAGTTACCCTCCCCCGTGGCTGGGGGACGCACCCGTCAGGAATCGGTTTTGAACGGCCTAACCTCGCTGGAGGGAGATGCCCCCGGGATTGTTTTGATCCATGACGCGGCACGGGCTTTTGTATCTCTTGGATTAATCGAGCGGGTTATTGATGAGGTGAGTAATAGCGGGGGTGGAGCAATTCCTTCGCTACCTGTCTGTGATACCTTGAAAAAAGGCAAAGACGGCATCGTTGAGGAAACCATCTCCCGCGACGGACTTTTTACGGTACAAACACCCCAGGGCTTCCCCTACCCGGAAATTTTGAACGCCCATAAAAAGGCCGTAGGCAAGGAGCTGACTGATGACGCGGCGGTGGCCGAAGCCGCCGGAATGAAAGTGGCGCTTGTAGCCGGCGCAAAGGAGAACATTAAATTGACTAATCCAGAAGACTTTGCAGGCCATTGCCATGACGTCCGCACCGGATCGGGCTTTGATGTCCATGCCTTTGAGGACGGTGACCATGTCATTCTGTGCGGGGTAAAAATCCCCCACGAAAAGGGTTTGCGCGGCCACTCCGATGCCGACGCCGGCCTTCATGCCCTGACCGATGCCATCCTGGGGGCGATCGGCGAAGGCGACATTGGCGATCACTTCCCGCCCAGCGATGACAAATGGAAAGATGCACCTTCGGATCTGTTCCTGCGGCATGCCGCCAGCCTGGTTGAAAAAGCCGGTGGGACAATCACCAATGTCGATGTCACCCTGATTTGCGAAGCCCCCAAAATTGCCCCGCACCGCGCCGCGATGCAGAACCGGGTGGCGGAAATCCTGGGGCTTGAGGTCGCCCGGGTCAGCATTAAGGCAACCACAACCGAACAGCTTGGCTTTACCGGGCGCGGCGAAGGCCTGGCCGCCCAGGCCACGGCAACGGTGGTGTTTTAGGGGTTTATGTGATGTCTTTCTTTTTCTTTCACCTTTCCACCCTTTTTGGCATCGGCAAGCTGCCCAAGGCCCCCGGAACCTGGGGTTCGCTGGCCGCACTTGTTTTTGCCATTTTTATTTTACATTACATTTCGTGGCCGTTCTTTATGGTCATCACCGCGCTCATGGTCCCGATTGGCGTCATTGCTGCCGATGTTCATTTTAGGAAAACCAAAGTAGTCGATCCCCCGGAAGTGGTCGTGGATGAACTTGTCGGCATGTGGATTACCCTTTTCCCACTGGCCTGGATCATACCATTTGATGATTTAAGGTATGCCGCGGTGGCTGCATTTGTGCTGTTCCGGGTCTTTGATATCTGGAAGCCCTGGCCGATTTCCCTGACCGAAAACAACCTTAAGGGCGGCCTGGGGGTGATGGCCGATGACATTGTCGCCGGGGTCATGGCCGCAGGGGTTCTATGGGCGCTCGGAGTGCTGGTATGACCTTTCCCAAGGAAACCCTGACCCTGGCCGGGGATGTTGTCGCGCTGGCATCCGAGAAAAAAATTCTGCTGACCACCGCCGAATCCTGTACTGGCGGGCTGGTGGCCGCGGCCATTACCGAAATTCCCGGGGCATCGGTGTGTTTGATGGGGGCCTTTGTCACCTATTCCAATTACATGAAATCGCGCGTCCTCGGGGTTTCCGGCGACACCCTGGAGCAATCAGGGGCGGTCTCGGAAGCGATCGCCCGCGAGATGGCCGAAGGCGCGCTGCGCGCCGCCTCTGCCGACATTGGCGTGGCCATTACCGGCATTGCCGGGCCTGACGGCGGCTCAAAGGAAAAGCCGGTCGGGCTGGTGCATTTTGCCAGTGCCCGGCGGGTTGGCAGCGCCATTCATACCCACCACGAAAAGTA
>SMXR01000022.1 GCA_004356215.1 Alphaproteobacteria bacterium
ATTCCGGCCTTGGCCGACCGCGATGTTTTCACTAGTTTTTATTTCCTGACCTTGGTGATCATGCTGCCCCTGAACGGGTTTTTAATCGCCCTGTTTGCCGGCTGGGTGATTAAGAAATCCGACTTTAAAAAACAACTCGGGTTCAAATCCGATTGGCTTTTTAACGGCTGGCATTTGCTGTTGAAGTTCCTTGCCCCTATAGCGGTTTTGGCGATTACATATTTTGGCTTGGTCGGGTAGGGTTTTATTAATGATTAATAGGGTATAAGGCCTGAAATAAATGAACCTAAACCTAAAGACCTTGGTGTAATAATTATATAAGTTACATTATTGACATGTGGGAAATTACTGGTACTAAAAGCTTATGACTGTTGCCGCCGTATCAAAATTATTCGGGATAGCCGTTTTACTCATCGTGCTGTCCCTTCTTATATTGCTCACCATGTCCATGGCCATGAATTATATAGCGCCCTGGCTGGTGAACGTATTCTTTGTCTGGCTCATGTTTATCGTCGGCTACATCGTCGGCCGCATGAACAAATAATTTTTCTTAAAAGTTTCAATAAACCGGACTCAAGAAAAATAAAAATAGAGCGCTGAGACGCCTATGACGATGGCGGCAATTGCGGTGATCCAGGCGGCAACCATTGCAATTCTGGCGGCCTTAATGGCTTTCTGGACGTCGGCGTCCCTTTTCTTTTCAAGCTTTATCTTTTTTCCCCTGGCCCCAAGCCATTCTGCGGCAGCGGCCATTCTATTGCCGCCGAATTTGCCACCTTCAATTTTGCTCCTGACCTCGTTCTCGCCCATAGAGTCAAAATCGACCCAATGTTCATACTTGGTTTTCATCCTTAATTGCGAAACAGCCTGGAGTTTCTTTCTTATTGGAGCGGACGCCCTGGATTTCAGTTTAATCATATAAAAGCCCGGAATATTATTATTTCATGAAAGAAAGTTGCCACATTTATTTTTTGAAGTCGAGTCAGAGAAAAGAAAATAGTCCGTCTTTTCAATAATTCTCGGCCGGGCTGCCAGCCGGATAAAAGTGGCCGGCAAGCCTGAGGCCGTCTTTGGAGATGCATTCCAGCGAATGTTCCTGTTTTGATGGAAGGAAGATAATGCTTCCCGGCCCAACCGGGGCGCACGTGTCCCCGGTCCACATCCGCCCCTCGCCGAAAAGGATATAAAGCGCTTCTTCGTACAAATGATGGTGGGGCGGCGTTTTACCGGGAGGGATTTCACCTATGAATTGCGTGACCTGGCTCGAACCCGCTTTTCCCCCGACCAGCACCTGGTAAGTGCGAACTCCCATTTCTTCTTTTTTGGCCGCATCGGGGGCCACCAGACGATCGGGGTAGGTGTCATCAAAATTGTCACCGAGTGATTTTACGATAGGAAAACCACGGTGCTCGGGGCAGACAGTGATCAAAATTTGGGCGAACCCGCCGCCGGTGGCAACCCTGAAGGCCTCTCCCGGACGAACGCTGAGCCCGGTCTCGGGCCCGGCCTGAAAGGCTTTGCCAGCGATGGTAATGGTCGGGGTTCCGGCAAGCACAAACAGCACCACTTGGCTCTTTCCAAATGACAGGATCGGCGTTGGTGCCTGTCCCAGCGTCATGATTTGCTGGGAGAGATGTTTGGCCCCGAATAGTCCGCCGATGACTTTTTTCAGATTGAGTGTCCCCTCAATGCCCGGGGGCAAAACATAACAACCGCCATTCAGTTCGATTTTTTCCACTTTAAAAGACTTTCCTTATTCCATTTCCGCTTTTACATTTTGCGCCCCGGCTGGTACAGGAAAAAGAGTGAAATTCTTAAAGGTGGAGGGTGCGCCATGCGTCCGGTATTCGTGATGATCAAATGCAAGCTCGGCAAAGCCTATAGCGTTGCCGAAGAGCTGGTCGATAAGATCGAGGAAACCTCCGAGGTGCATTCCACCTCGGGCCAGTATGATCTGCTGGTCAAGTTTTACCTAGGCGAGGGCGAAGACATCGGCCGGTTCGTTTGCGAAAAGGTCCAGAAAATCCACAACATCCAGGATACCTTCACAATCCAGGCCTACAAGGCCTTTCACGGGTAAAAGCATATGAGCAAGGACACAAAAAAAGCCGGGCATTTGAATCTCGAGGGCGAGCGGATCCATTGGGACCAGGACATGTCCTATGGCCAATACCTGGGGCTGGATAAGCTTCTGGCGGCGCAAAATCCCTTGTCCGGTGAGCACGATGAAATGCTTTTCATCATTATCCACCAAGCCTCGGAACTGTGGATGAAACTCTCAATCCATGAGCTTACCGCCGCCCGCGAGGAAATCAAAAAAGATAACCTAAGGCCGTCGTTCAAGATGCTCAGCCGGGTTGCCAGAATTCAGACGCAGCTGCTGCAATCATGGGACGTCCTGGCGACGATGACACCCAGCGATTACACCAAGCTGCGCGCCCACCTGGGCAAATCATCGGGCCTGCAATCCGCCCAGTACCGGGTGATCGAATTTCTGTTGGGCAATAAAAACGCCGAATTGCTGCGCCTGCAGGAAAACAATCCGGATGGCCTGAAAGCTCTGAAGGCGGTTTTGGATGCGCCATCGCTCTATGATGAAACCCTGAGGCTTTTGAAAAAACGCGGCTTCGATATCCCCGAAGACAAGCTTGAGCGCGACTGGACTTTGGCCTATTCGGCGGATAAAAAGGTCGAGGATGCCTGGCTTAAGATTTACCAAAACTCTGAAAAATACTGGGATATTTACGAGCTCGCTGAAAAGCTGGTCGACCTTGAATATCATTTCCAGTTGTGGCGCTATGCCCACCTGAAAACCGTAGAGCGGATCATCGGCTTCAAGCGCGGTACCGGCGGGTCATCGGGCGTTCCCTACCTGGCCCGGGCGCTGGAAAATTCGTTTTTCCCTGAACTATGGTCTGTCCGGACCAGGATGTAGAGTTAGCGCCCAAATGAATTCCATTCTTGCCACCGAACTTTTTCAGAAAGGGATGACCGCCGGCCAGCAGGGCCGGCAAGACCAGGCCGCTGACTTTTTCATGAAAGCAGCGGAACAAAATTCAACCGACCCTGCATTTCTGATGAAGGTGGGTGAGATTCTTGAAAATATGCAAAAGCCAAACATGGCGGCAAATATTTATAATAATCTTATCAAAATCAACCCGCAGGGTGTTGCCGGGTATTTGGGATTTGGGCGTGTCCTGGCGCAGCTCGGAAATTATAAATCAGCGATTTCATGTTTTGAACACGCCAACAAACTTCAACCCGGAGAAAAGACCACATATGCTAGGCTTTGCAAAGTGTACTGGGCAGCAGGTGAAAATGAAAAGGGAATAGCGGCAATCAAAGAGGCTTTCCGTTTAGGTATTGCCCCGGAATTTTATTATTATTATCTGGCCGATCATTATGAAAAAAATAACCGGCTCGAAGAGCTGGGCGAACTTTTGAAAAAAGGGCTTAGTGTTTGTCCGGAAGATCATTCAATGCTGATATTATCGGGGGCATATTACTTTCGCCAGGGCGATACCCAGAAAGCCCTGGAAAACCTTTTGAAGGTAAAGGTAAACACAGAAAATTATGGTTTGAATTTGCGCCTTTATTTTGAACTTGGCCGGGTTTATGACAAGCTCGGCAAATATCAGGAAGCATTTGACAGCTACACCCTTGGAAATAAATTTTCCAAAGCCGCAGCACAATTGAAGCAAAAAAGTACCGAAAAAGGCAGAAAATTTATTAAGAATATTGAAGGTATGAATTTTACCGGCTGGGATAAGGTTACCGCAGATACCCTTGAAGGGCCGGAAAACAACCCAATCTTTCTGGTCGGCTTTCCCCGCTCGGGTACCACCCTCTTGAACCGGATTCTAGATAGCCACAAGGATATAGAATGTGTTGAGGAAGAACGTCTTCTATTTGCCACAAAATCTGTTGTTACCACCAAGTATGGTGGGTATTTTCATGCCCTTAAGGATCTTTCATCAGAACAATTGAATGAACTGAGGGATCATTATCTGGAGAGGGCTAAAAAATTCAAAAAATCGGGGAAGGGTATTTATTTGGTTGATAAATTTCCCCTGTACGTGGTCGAAATTCCTTTTATCAAAAAAATATTTCCGCAATCAAAAATTATCCTGGCCTTACGGCATCCTTGCGCCTGCACTTTAAGCTGCTTTATGCAGAATTTTGACTTGAACCAGGCCATGCTGAATTTTTTAAACCTGGATGATACAACGTCTTATTATGCTGAAATTATGAGCCATTGGGTGTTGTTTCGTAAGGAACTGGACTTTGATTATTACCCGTTTTTATATGAAAAACTCGTCAAGGATCCGGAAAAAGAAATCAGGAAACTGGTCTCATATCTTGAGCTTGATTGGGATCCGGATATTATGAATTTTACCCAAAAAGCCAAAGCAAAGGGGCGCATTAAAACCCCGAGCTACTATCAGGTTGTGAAGCCCATTTATCAGGATTCGACAGATCGCTGGCGAAATTATGAAAAACAGCTGGCGCCATACCTTGATCGGCTGAAACCCTTTTGTGACGCCTTTGGCTATCCCATTTGATAGTTTTGGAAAACCTGTTAAACACAGCCAGGATCTGGATGTAAGGACACCAATTTTGATGACCCAATGGACGCTGGATAAAATCCAAAAGCTGGATGCAGAAGATATTTTTGCCGCCAAACGGGATGAATTTTTCCTGCCCGAAGGCCTGATCTACCTCGATGGAAATTCGCTTGGCGCACTGCCCAGGGCGGTGGCGAAACGCCTGCAA
Source organism: Alphaproteobacteria bacterium (assembly GCA_004356215.1). Lineage (GTDB taxonomy): Bacteria > Pseudomonadota > Alphaproteobacteria > Sphingomonadales > SMXR01 > SMXR01. The sequence continues at coordinate 4,774 of SMXR01000022.1, forward strand.
GAGGTCACTGAAAAAGAGTGGGGCGGCAGCCTCATTGCCGGCTGGAATGTTCACAGTTGGATCGATTTGCCGAGCCGGGTGGGCGATATGCTGGCCGGGCTGATCGGCGCCGATCCTGGCGAAGTGGTGCTGGCCGAGAGCACTTCCATCAATCTTTTCAAGGCCTTGACCGCGGCCCTTCAAGCGGGGCCAAAACGCGGCACTATTTTGACCGAAGAGGGCAATTTCCCGACCGACCTGTACGTGCTGGACGCCATTGCCCGGCACTCTGGGGGCGCGGTCAAAATCAAGCGGGTGGCGGCCGCCGCGCTGGAAGAAAACCTAACCGACGAAGTGGCAATTTTGTGCCTGACCCATTCCAATTTTAAAACGTCGCGTAAACACAATATGGCAGCACTGACAAAGGCGGCAAAAGAGGTTGGGGCGCTGACGGTTTGGGATTTATCGCACAGCGCCGGGGCGATGCCGGTCGACCTCAATGGCTGCGGAGTCGATTATGCCGTCGGCTGCGGGTATAAATATCTCAATTCAGGGCCCGGCGGCCCCGGGTATATTTTTGTTGCCAAGCGCCATCAGGACAAACTTGATCCGGTGCTGGCGGGCTGGATGGGACACATTCGCCCCTTCGATTTTTCCGGCGATTACGAACCGGCGGACGGGATTTTAAGGCAATTAACCGGCACTCCCGATGTTATGGGCGCGGCCGCCCTGGAAGCAGCCCTGGGGGTTTTCGATAATGTTGATATGGCCGCGCTCTACAGGAAAGCCCAGGCGCTGGGAGATTTATTCCTGGACCTGGTGCTGGAAAGTTGTCCCGAACTGGAGCTGGGTTGCCCGCGGAATGCCGATGATCGCGGTTCTCAAGTGACCCTGAAGCACGCGCACGGTTATGCCATCATCCAGGCGGTGATAGCCAAAGGATTGGTCGGTGATTTCCGCTCACCGGACGTTTTACGGTTTGGTTTCGCCCCGCTTTATAATTCTTACACAGATGTCTGGAACGCCGCCGCCATTTTGGCCGAAGTAATGGACGAGCGGGTTTGGGAAACACCAGATTTTCAAGCCAGGAAAAAAGTGACCTAAGGGATGCTTTTCCAGGAATTTTTTAGCTTTAATTCATTGTTTCCCGTCTGGTTGGCCCGCCAAGTCTAGAAGCGTTTGCAACAATACCCGCGCACCCGCAATCAAATGTAACTCTTCGGTGTCTTCAAGGCCGTTATGACTAATGCCCCCCTTGGAGGGCACAAAGATCATACCCGGAGGAAAGGGTTTTGGCACCGTGCGGGCGCCCTTATTTAAAAAATGCCCGGTTAAGGGGGAGGGTGAAAATAAAAACGAAGTACCAACCATTTACAATTTCCTCTGGATTTGAATTTTAGGATATGGTGCTTTTAACAATTGCG
>SMXR01000023.1 GCA_004356215.1 Alphaproteobacteria bacterium
AAGACGCCGGTTTTTTTGGCCGCGGAGTCCAGTTTTATTTCACCGCCATATAATCCACCCCAAATCTTTAAATTTTCCTGGACTGTTAAATAAGGTTTCAAGGCATCTGAATGGCCAAGGTAATGTATCTCGTCATTTAAAACATTTGAAGGTTTGCCAGCCTTCCCGCGCCACTGCATTGTGCCTTCTTCGGTCGGCAACAAACCGGCCAAAACCCTAAGCAGGCTGGTTTTGCCGCTGCCGTTGGCCCCTTTAATGATTAAAGCTTTTGAGGGTTGAACGGAAAATGACAACCCGGCAAACAGGGTGCGGCCACCCCGGATACAGGTGAAGCCTACAGCCTGAAGGGTATTTTGGCGGGTGGCGGTCATCGCCGCACCCTACCCAATCCCGGCCCGGGGGAACAGAAAAAATATCCTAAGCATAAATAAACAGCAGTTTTCCCCTTGTCTCATGAGCCGCTTTCCGGCATTACAGGGCCAATTGGCTGGCTAAATTCTGTAAGGGAAGAGAACACTATGGATTCCTTCAAGATCAAATCCACCTTGAACATCAATGGCACGGATTATGAATATTACAGCTTGCGCAAGGCCGAAAAGGTTTTGGGTGACGTTAGCCGGCTGCCTTATTCCCTGAAAATACTTCTTGAGAATGTGCTTCGGAATGAAGATGGCAAAATTGTAACCCATGACGACGCCCGCGCATTGGCCAAGTGGTTGGAAACAGGGAAATCCGATCATGAAATTTTCTTTTCTCCGGCCCGGGTTTTATTGCAGGATTTAACCGGGGTTCCTGTGATTGTTGATTTGGCGGCGATGCGCGATGCCATGGCCAAATTGAAAAAAGACCCGAAAAAGATCAACCCTCTTAATCCGGTGGATTTGATAATCGATCATTCGGTTATGGTTGACAACTTCGGCTCGGCCCAGGCATTTCGTCTAAACGTCGAAATTGAGATGCAGCGCAACCGGGAACGGTACGAATTTTTTCGCTGGGGCCAGCAGGCATTTAACAATTTCAAAGTGGTACCGCCGGGAACCGGTATTTGCCATCAGGTTAATCTGGAATACCTGGCCAAAACTGTCTGGACAAAAAAACGGGGCAAAAAGATCCTAGCCTATCCCGATACCCTGGTTGGAACCGACAGCCATACAACCATGATTAACGGCCTGGGCGTATTGGGCTGGGGGGTCGGCGGAATTGAAGCTGAAGCCGCGATGCTGGGCCAGCCAATTTCCATGCTGATCCCTGAAGTCATCGGCTTCAAACTTAAAGGCGCCTTGAAGGAAGGAACCACCGCCACCGATTTGGTGCTGACCGTAACCCAAATGCTTCGGGCAAAAGGCGTGGTTGGGAAATTTGTTGAATTTTATGGCCCTGGCCTTGATCACCTGACGCTTGCTGATCAGGCGACTATTGCCAATATGGCCCCTGAATATGGCGCCACCTGTGGGTTTTTCCCGGTTGACCAGTCAACCATTGATTATCTTGAATTTACCGCCCGGGACCCCGAAGTGGTGGCGCTGGCCGAAGTCTACGCCAAGGAACAGGGCTTGTGGCGCGATGCTGGAACCCCCGATCCGGTTTTCACTGATACAATTGAGTTGGATCTTTCCAAAGTCGAACCCTCGCTCGCCGGTCCCAAACGGCCGCAGGATCGGATTGTTCTGTCCAAGGCCTCAAAGGCTTTTATGAACGACCTCAGGGACACCTACGGCAAAGCCAAAGAAGATGACATTTTTTTTGAGGTCGAAGGCGAGGATTTCAACCTTTCCAATGGTGATGTGGTGATCGCCGCGATTACCAGTTGCACCAACACCTCTAACCCCAGTGTAATGCTGGCCGCCGGCCTGGTGGCCAAGAATGCATTGCAACGCGGGCTTAAAGTGAAACCGTGGGTTAAAACCTCATTGGCGCCAGGATCAAAGGTGGTGACCGATTATTTGGTTAAGGCTGGCTTGCAGGAATCATTGGACGAATTGGGTTTTAATCTGGTGGGGTATGGCTGTACCACGTGTATTGGTAATTCAGGCCCGTTGCATGAACCAATCTCAAAAGTGATTAACAGCAAGGATCTGGTATGTGCCAGCGTTCTTTCCGGGAACCGAAATTTTGAGGGACGCATTAGCCATGATGTTAGGGCAAACTATCTGGCCTCACCGCCACTGGTGGTGGCCTATGCTTTGGCGGGGTCCATGAAAGTGGACATTACCCGTGATCCCCTTGGCAAAGATAAACACGGTAAGGCCATTTACCTGAAAGATCTTTGGCCTACTAACCATGAAATTGAAGACTTGACCCGCCATGTTGTCACCAAACATATGTTTCAGACCCGTTATGCCGACGTTTTCAAAGGGGATAAAGTTTGGCGGGCGATCAAGGTGACAAAAGGCAATACCTATGGCTGGAATAAGAAAAGCACCTATATTCGAAAGCCAACCTTTTTCAAAGGTATGAAGCTAAAACCATCCCCGTTAAAGGATGTTAAAGAGGCCAAAATTTTGGCTCTGCTGGGCGATTCCATAACCACCGATCACATTTCTCCGGCCGGGGCGATCAAGCTGGACTCGCCAGCGGGTAAATATCTGACCGACCATAATGTTGAGCGCCGTGATTTTAATTCCTACGGGTCACGCCGCGGCAACCATGAAGTAATGATAAGGGGTACTTTTGGGAATATTCGTCTTAAAAACGAAATGGGACAGGGTAAGGAAGGCGGCTGGACAACTTACCATCCAAATGGGGAATTAATGACCATTTTTGATGCCGCCATGAAATATATCGCCGCCAAGGTTCCGCTGGTGGTAATTGCTGGCAAGGAATATGGCATGGGATCTTCGCGGGACTGGGCAGCCAAAGGTACTTTACTTTTGGGGGTAAAGGCGGTGATCACCGAGAGTTATGAGCGCATCCATCGCTCTAACCTGATCGGGATGGGCGTTTTGCCCTTGGAATTTCAGGATGGGGTGACGCGCAAAACCCTGGGCCTGACCGGTGCTGAAACGATCAGCCTTTCAGGTATTAAGGGTGGTATTGAACCGGGTAAGGAAATTGCCTGCACGATTATCATGGCCGACAAAAGTTCGGTTCAGATCACTCTAAAATGCCGTTGCGATACCGCACAGGAAGTTGCCTATTATGAACATGGCGGGATCCTGCAATATGTCATTCGCCGGCTGGGTTCCTAAAATTCCACGGTCCTCACCTGATGGTGATTGGCAAATGAGCCCTTTACCTATTAAAGTCGGCCCAGCATGAAAAAAAGCGCTTTAATTATAGTTTTGTTTTCCTTTATTTTCGCAAGCCAGGCTTTTGCCGATGATGTTGTCGTGGTTGAACTCTTTACCAGCCAGGGCTGTGAAAAATGCCCTCCTGCCAATATGCTGATGGAAGATTTAAGCCGCGATAAAACGGTTGTTTCTTTAAGCTGGCATGTAGATTACTGGGACTTTATGGGGTGGCAGGATACCATGGCAAAACCAGCGTTTACTGAGCGCCAGAAGGCCTATAATGAGGCCTTGGGTCGCAAAGGGGTTTATACGCCCCAGGCCATTATTAACGGGCGCAGCCAGGTGGCTGGTTCAAATAAAATGGATCTTTATGAGATTATTCACAATTCAAAAGCTTCTGACGAAATGCCGGTGACGGTCATCTTTGAAGGGGATTTATCAAGTTTGAAAATCAAATTGAATGGGCCTGAAACTGCCGAAGGCGCTGTCATAAAAATAATTTGGCTTGATTCCCTGCAAAGGATAAAAATTAGCGATGGCAAAAATGCCGGCAAGACCATCACCTATGTAAATGTCGTTAAAAACGTTAAAAACATCGGTGTCTTTCAGGGTGAAGATCTAACCATACCCCTCGACCTGAATGATGCAGATCGGAACGGCGCAGACAGGATTGTCGTTTTGCTGCAAATGGGTGAAACCGGGCCGATTCTTGGTGCGGCAAAAATTGATTTAGAGCGCCTTCCCGCAAATTAAGCCTCAAAAAACTATCCGGCCAGATCCTCAAGGCGGGTCAGGATGACAGATATTTTTTCAATGGAAATTAAAAAGGCGCGACCACTCCATAAGGCATTCAGGGTTGCGGCCTCGACTGCGCCATCCCTTGGCGCATCCAATAAAACTGAAGGAGTATCAGCACTTAAAAGAATTTCTTCATTGTATTCGGCAGCAAAGGTTGTCCAGATCGTTCCATCATTTTCATAAAATTCCAATGTGATAATCAGTCCATCAAAGGTTTGGTAGGTCGCCGAAGCCACCAAAAACGGGGTCAGGGCATCCATGTCTGACACATCTTCCAGTAAAACTTCATTCAGGGCAAAGGCCACCCCTTGAAGTTTAATCGGGTTTACCCCAACTGGACCGGCAGGGGTTATAACAAAGTTTGTGCCATCTAAATCGGACCTTGCGGCACTCCAGATATGGCCATCGCCAAAGGATATTTTAAAGCTTTTAACCCTGAGGGGTGAAATTCCTACAACCTCTGGGACTAGCCAATACGCCGGAAATGAAGATAATTGCGGCAGACCGGAAACCGTCCATGCCCGCGACGAAGCTTGATCCAAAACAAAGGTTGTGATGCCACCGCCGGCGGGTGAAAAAAATTGATCCCCCGCCTTAAGCGTGGCCAGGTTTTCTCCACTTTCATTGCTGACAGTCACGTCCAGTCCGTTTTCGATGAGCCCAAGCCGGTTAAAATATTCAGGGTTGCTGGTTTTGGGTTCAATGCGGCGGGCTCCCTTCAAGCCACTTAGAAGACCCTGCACATAGGCAGGATTGGCTGGATAGTTTGATCGCTCTGCAATACGCCAAATTTTGCCATCAAACCTCAGGGTAGTTGTCGCCTCAGACCCACTTAGCTGTATCTGGCGCACTTCATTAATGGTGCCCTCCAGGTCGGCCAGAAACAAATCGCCCGCCCCCCTGATTTCTTTTTTTGCTCCGGTCTGGGAGTAATTATAAACTGACAAAGCTGCCAAAAGGGCGGCAACCAGGCCAAGTGCTTGAGTTGTTTTTGTCAGTTTCATTGCCGCCGTTTCCTTTTACCAAAACCAAAACGGAGCAAAACCAAACCCAAAAGCAGGCCGGGAATGATAAACATATTCATTAAAATTACCTTTGTTTCCAAAGTCTTGATATTGGCTGTTAAATTTCTCTGAACCTGATTGAGGTTGCGTTGAATTCCCATTGCCTGATTCCGGAAATTCTGGATTTCGGCTTCACTGGCACTGTTGTAAGCCTCGCCCTCCGGGGTATTTTTTTCCAGTTCATTCAAACGGGCTTCAACTTCGCGCAATCTGGTTCGCAAAACACTTTTTTCTGCTTCCTCTTGCTCGGTGGCGGTACGGCGAAGTTCTTGAAACTTTTCCAAGGGTCTTTTGGAAACGCCGCGGGGGCGCAGGCTTATCAAACTTTCCGAGCCGCTGAGATAATCGATCGAATTTATTATAAAAGCAGCATTATCAGCAATCGGGATCAAAACATCACGGCCAAAATTATCCCGCCGGATAGAAGCCCAGAACCGGTCTTCAAAAATATCAGCATCGGCGCCGATTATGACATTAATAGGCCCTTGGGTTAGGCCGGATTTGTTCCCAACCCCCTCTGGAAAGGCGGTTTGGGCGGTGCCTGTAAGGCGCCCTATCAGGGTATATTGCCCCGCCGGATTTGCGGTTTGAACAAGGACATTGGCATCAACATCCTCGCGTACCAGGACCGCCGGGACCAAATCCGCACCATCGCTGGTTTGAACCAAAGGGTTAAAGGAAAGGCCTTCGCGGCCATCAAAGCCCAACGCGCCAGAACTTGCAAAATTCATGGTCGATAAAAAAGCTGTTATCGGGTTATCAGCATTAAACTCGGAGCTACGAAGACCCAGCCAGTGAATATAATTACGCATTACAGCATTTTGTTCCGCGCCAACCGAAACGGCCTGACCGCGGTTGAAATCTACCACAGCCTGATCCGGGTTATATTCAATACCCCAGTTTTCAAACAGTGCCGCTAAATCTGATGCCGGTGGTACCTGTTCGCTAAAGGTAACTGCTGCATTTTGCTGGACCAGGGGTGAGACTTCAGCAAAAGGGTCAACAAAAATCATCGCCGGTTTGTTGCCAAGTATAAACTGGTCAACCTCGAACAACTGTTCAGCGCTCATTTCCGGCGGATGCACAAGAAGCAGTAGGTCGACATCTTTTGGGATAACATTAAAATTATTCTCAAGGTAAACGACATCAAAAAACTGGCTCAATTGGCGGTAAATAAGATACGGCTGACCCAGGCCCTGCATGTAGGCCACCGCCCCGCCGGGGCCAAAGCGCATGGGTAAATTAGTCAAAATCGCTACTTTTGGTTTTTTATCCTGGACCAAAAGGTAAATAATCTTGGCGACATCAAATTCCAGAAACCGTTCCCGGTCTTCGGAAAATGCCGAGATAACTTCCAGCCGGTTGGTATCATCAAACCCGACCAGCCCAAGAAAAATTGTCACCCCATTTTCAGCCGGCACCCCCTGAAGCCCGAAGCTTTCGGCTTCTTCTTTTTCAGTGCTAAAGGGTAATGGATCAATCACCTCAAGGGATATTTTGCCATCACTTGCGGCTTCGAATTCTTCAAGCAAGTCCTGAACCCGGCGACCGTAACGAAAAATCGCGGGGTTGGCGCCAGCTACGGTTTCAGAAAAATAAAATTTTAGGGTGATTGGTCCTTCAAGCGAAATAAGAATTGTTTCAGTCCCCGGGCTTATGGAAAAAAGACCATCGTTGGTAAGATCGGCCCGGATGGGACCCAGCCAGGCATTTCCAAGATAATTCAGGCCGAGGAAAATGATCCCAGCAAAAGCTATTTGCAAAAAAGCATTGATGCGGCGGGTTTGTGCAGAATTGGCTGACATTATTAACCGGCCTCTCTTTTCAAATCTACAATCACCGTGTTCACAAAAAGCCAAAATCCGGTCAAACTGAGAAAAAAGAGGACGTCTCGCCCTTCAATCACGCCTTTCATGATACCGCTGAAATGGCTCAGAAAACTGAAGGATGCAATCAGGCTTATCAAGGGGTCCGGCATCCAGCCTTGTAAAATATTTTGCACCAATGGCAAGCCGCTGAACATAAAAAGGAAGCTGACTGCGGCAGTTCCAACGAAAGCAATGACCTGGTTGCGGGTCAAAGCTGAAAAAGCAGCCCCAAGGCCTAAAAAACTGCCAGCCATTAGTAAACTGCCCAGATAACTGGCCAGAATGACGCCATTATCAGGAGAGCCCAGATAGTTGACTGTAATCCAGATTGGAAACGTTAAAGCCAGAGCCAGGGCGGTAAATACCCAGGCCGCCAGAAATTTTCCAAATACCACTGCAAAGGTTGAAACCGGAAGCGTTAGCAGCAATTCAAATGTTCCCGAGCGTCTATCCTCAGCCCAAAGCCGCATGGCAATGGCCGGAATTAAAAACAGGAATAGCCAGGGATGGTAAAAAAAGAATGATTGTAAATCCGCTTGATCGCGAACAAAAAAGTCCCCCAGATAAAAAGTAAAGGCCATTGCTGAAACCAGGAACACGACGGTAAAGACCACCGCCACTGGGGTGGCAAAATAAGAAGCAAGCTCCCGCCGGAATATCGCTAGCCACCCGGTCATCAGACAACGTCCTTTTCTGTGGTGGTCAGCGCCCGGAAAACATCATCCAGGCGGCCGGTATCAACCGAAATGTTGTTGACCGGCCACTTGGCTTTGGCCAGAATTTTGCGAATGGCTATCAACGGGGGTTTTGCTCCCTTGGCTATGATCGAAAGGGTGACTTTATGTCCCTCCTTTTGAATTTCCACTCCCCCGACATGACGTAACTTTGCTAGCGCCCCGGCCAGTTTTTTATGGCCCAGGAGAGGTCCTCTCAGCACCACTGCGTTATGATACATTGATCTGGTTTTCAACTCGTAGGGGGTGCCATCGGCGACAATCTGGCCCCGGTTAATAATAATGGCCCGGGTGCAAACGCTTTCCACTTCTTCCAGAATATGCGTGGAAATAATGATAGCTTTTTTCCGGGCCAGTGATCGGATCAATTTTCTGACGTCATGCTTTTGGTTGGGGTCCAGGCCATCGGTTGGCTCATCCAGAATCAATACCTCTGGATCATGGATCAGGGCCTGGGCCAGCCCAAGGCGCCGTTGATAGCCCTTGGAAAGTGTTTCCACCTCCTGGTCAAGAACCCCTTCAAGGCCAACAT
>SMXR01000024.1 GCA_004356215.1 Alphaproteobacteria bacterium
AATAGGAATATTCCTATTGTCAAATGAAATTCCTATTGATAGAATAAAAACTCAGTTAACGGTTAAAAAGGGTATCCCATGCTTCCAAATGAAACTGTTCGAAAACGCCTCGAAAATTTAATTCGATTGGCCAGGGATGATGACTACGCCTCGGTCTCGGCGCTGATCGGGAAAAACCATGCCTACATCCAGCAATTTATCCAGCGCGGCGTACCGCAACGCCTGAAAGAAGAGGACCGGCGCACCATTGCCGGCTACTTCAACGTCCCGGAATGGGAATTGGGCAGCCCCTTCGAACACCCGAGAACTTCACCCTATGTATCTGGCTTTTCAGATTCATCGGACTCCGGTATTATTATGATACCTGCGTACAATATAAGGGCTAGTGCGGGTTTTGGGGCGTTTGTTGAGCGCGAATGGACGGAAGATTATATGCCCTTTAAAAGCCGGTTTTTGAAAAAATTAACCCAAAGCAATCCGGACAATTTATCGATCCTTACGGTCACCGGAGATTCGATGGATCCGACCTTGTCAGACCAGGATTTGATTCTGGTGGATGCCCAGGAAGCGGGATTGATTAGCGACGGCATTTATGTCATTCGCAACGAAGAGACCCTTAGTGTTAAGAGGATTTCGGTAAACCCGGCAAATGGATTGTTGTCTATTAAAAGTGACAACTCGCTTTATGAATCGTGGCCTGATTGTAAAATTGACGACATACAAATAATTGGCAAAGTAATTTGGGCGGGGCGAAATTTGTGATCTGAAATTTTATTAATAGGTAGTTTCCTATTCACTTTTTTTAAAACAAATACCCTTTATGCGTGTTTTGTTCCCAAGCGAACTAACGCAGGGCCAGCCAGGCCTTGATGATACGAAAACTGGTGGCGACCAGGCAAAACAGGGCAAAAACCAAGGCAATGGCGCCAAAATATTGGTGCAGCAATACCATCACCAAAAGCGCCACAGTCATTTCTGAGGTTCCGACCAATTCGGACAGGGTATCAACCCAGACGTTTTCGGAAACATCGCCATCAAGCCCGATATCTTTTGCCATCACGGCATAGGCCAAGGTGGTTCCCCCCAGCCCGAGGTAGGCAAAAATCAGGATCGCCGCCGTCAGCGCCTGGCCGTTCGGGTCAAAAAACCCAAACCCAAGCGCCACCGCACCATAGAAAATAAAATTAAAAACTATATCAAGGTAGCGCGCGAAAGCGGTTTCCTCTTGGGCGCGGCCAAGTGCGCCGTTAAACCCGTCAAAAATACGGTTGAGGATAATAAACCCGAGAGCCAGGTCGAAAAACCCGAGACCGACAGCCAGGGCCGCCGCCAACCCAAGAAAAAAACTTAAAAGCGATAGCCACTCCCCTCTTATGCCTTGGGCTTGAAACCAAGGCCCGGCGGGGTCCAAAACTCTGTCTATTAATGGTTTGATGGTACGATCCAGCATTGAAGACCTATAACTGAAAGCTTTGCTTTGAGGTAGGCGTTTGGATTAATTATTCCTCAGGCGATCCGACATATACCCGATAGCCACCCCACCAAGGCCCCCGGCCACAGCGCCAAAAGCGGGCTCACCTGCAATACTCCACCCCAGCCCGCCACCAATAAGCAGGCCAAAGAAAAGTCCTAATCCAATATAAGTCGCACCACTCATGACGCCAGTTTGACCCTTTCTTGTTCATTCATCAAGGCTTTTACTAATTATTTACTGAAATCTTAAAATGTTGCGTTTTTTTCCGGCAAACTTTAAAGTCACCCTGATCCATCCTATATAAGATATTCAAAAGATTAAGGAGTTCTTTATGGCCGAAGATCCGATCGTCATTGCCGGTATGGCGCGCACCCCAATGGGGGGATTCCAGGGTGATTTCAGCGCCGCGTCGGCCCCTGAGCTGGGCGCCGCGGCAATCAGGGCTGCAACCAGCCGCGCTGGTTTGAAACCCGAAGACATTGATGAAGTTTTAATGGGCTGCGTCCTGTCCGCCGGACTGGGCCAGGCACCGGCGCGCCAGGCAACCATCGGCGCTGGTTTGCCAAAAAGCACCCCGGCGACCACGGTGAGCAAGGTGTGCGGCTCGGGCATGAAGGCAATGATGATCGCCCATGATGCTTTAAAAGCAGGCTCTGGTAACATTTTCATCGCCGGCGGCATGGAAAGCATGACCAATGCCCCTTACCTGCTGCCCAAGGCGCGCGGCGGCATGCGGCTTGGTCACGGTGTTATCCAGGATCACATGTTTCTGGATGGCCTTGAAGATGCTTATGAAAGCGGCCGCTTGATGGGCACCTATGCTGAAGATACAGCAGAAAAATATCAGTTTACCCGCGAAGACCAGGATGGATTTGCCCTGGAATCGCTCGCCCGCGCCACCAAGGCAATCGAAGACGGCAGCTTCAAGGATGAGATCACCCCGGTAACGGTGAAAACCCGCAAGGGCGATGTCGAAGTAACTATCGACGAACAACCGGGAAAAGCCCGGCCTGAAAAAATCCCCGAATTGAGACCGGCTTTCAGGAAGGGTGGCACCGTCACCGCCGCCAATTCGTCTTCGATTTCAGACGGCGCCGCGGCGCTGGTGATGATGCGCGCAAGCGAGGCCAAGGCCCGGGGGTTAAAACCAATTGCGGCCATTCGCGCCCACTCCAGCCACGCCCAGGAGCCGGCATGGTTTACCACCGCCCCGATTGCCGCGATCGAAAAAGTTCTGAAAAGTGCCGGCTGGAGCAAAGACGAGGTTGATTTGTTTGAAATCAACGAAGCTTTTGCGGTGGTCACACTTGCCGCCATCCGCGACCTTGATCTTGACCCGAAAAAGGTCAATGTCCATGGCGGCGCGTGCGCCCTGGGCCACCCGATTGGGGCCTCTGGCGCCAGAATTTCGGTCACTCTTTTGGCCGCCCTGAAAAAATACGGCCTTAAAAAGGGCATTTCCAGCCTGTGCATTGGTGGTGGCGAAGCCACCGCGATTGCCTTTGAGATGCTTTAATAGGGGTGCATGTCCATAAAGGATAAAATCAAACGCTCAAGCAAGGCCGCGGTCTTTACTGCTTTTTCCTGATCAAAGGTATTCAATTCCTCGTCCATGTAGGTTTCCTGGGATAGCTCAAGCTGAAGCGCGTGAACGCCTTCCCAGGGCTGGCCATAGGTGCGGGTGATATATCCGCCTTTGAAACGGCCATCGAGGACATAGGAATATTCACGGGCGCCTTCCATAATCCCTTCAAACGCCGGTTCAAATTCCAGCCGGTGACTATGGCCGGAATTGCTGCCAAAACTTAAATGGGGCAACTGGTCGTCAAACAGGGCCGGGATCACCGACCTGATCGAATGGGCATCCCACAAAAGCGCATAACCGTAAGCCGCTTTGATTTTTTCAAGCTCTTCGATCAGCTTGTCATGATAGGGCCGCCAATATACCTCGAGGCGTTTTTTAACCTGGGAAGCCCCGGGAGCCTTGCCTTTTTTATAAATATCCCCGCCGGCAAAAGTGGTGGTGGGAACCAGACCGGTGGTGAAACGCCCCGGATAAAGCGAGCTGTCGTCTGGCGGCCGGTTCAAATCAACCACATAGCGGGACTGGGTGGCGGCCAGGGTTGGCACCTTAAGGTGGCCAAGAAAGTCATAGAGCTTATCAACAAAAAAATCCGTGTCCGGCTGGGCCAGGCCTTCCTTCGTCATGGTCGCGGCGATTGGCTTGGGAATCTCACCCCCCGAATGCGGAATGCTGACCAGCAACGGACCAACCCCTACGGAAAAACGGAAAAACTGGGTCACGGCTAGGCCGCCCCTTTGGGGCTCAGGTCGGGGACCAGCTGGGTAAACATCGAGCCCGATATAAGGGTTTTTACAGCTTCAATATCCGGGGTGAAGGGCCGGTCTTCGTCAAAAAACGGGACATCATCCCGGATCCTGGTATGGACCATGGAGAGGCCTTTTGAGGTTTTCAGCGGGGCATGAAAATCCACCCCCTGGGTGGCTGCCAATAGTTCAATGGCGATAATTCCGCGGGCGTTTTCGGCCATCTCCAAAAGGCGCCGGGCAGCAAAGGTGGCCATCGAGACGTGATCTTCCTGGTTCGCCGACGTCGGAATTGAATCGACACTGGCCGGCGATGCCATCTGCTTGTTTTCTGAAGCCAGGGCCGCGGCGCTCACCTGGGCAATCATAAAGCCTGAATTAAGTCCGCTTTCACTAACCAGGAACGCTGGCAAACCGGACAATTTTTCATCCATCAAAAGCGCTGTGCGACGTTCTGAAATGGATCCGATTTCGGCCAGGGCGATAGCCAAAATATCAGCGGCAAAGGCCACCGGCTGGGCATGGAAATTGCCGCCCGAGAGAATTTCGCCGGTTTCGGAAAAAATCAGGGGATTATCACTGACCGCACCGGCCTCGCGCAACAAAACCATTGCGGCGTGATCAATCATATCAAGGCACGCCCCCATCACCTGGGGCTGGCACCTGAGGCTATAAGGATCCTGGACCCGGGGGCAGTCGGCATGGCTGGCGCGAATGGCGCTGCCCTTAAGCAGGTCCCTGAGCGCGCGGGCCACCCTGGTTTGCCCTACCTGGCCGCGGATATCATGGATGCGCGCATCAAAGGGCACATCGGACCCCTTGGCGGCATCAATCGAAAGTGCCCCGGCCACTATGCCCGCGCAAAACACCTGTTCAATTTCAAACAAACCGCCGAGCGCCAGCGCGGTTGAAACCTGGGTGCCATTCAAAAGCGCGAGACCTTCCTTGGGGCCAAGCGTAAGCGGCTTGAGCCCGGCCGCCTTGAGGCCATCCCTGGCGGGGATTTCCTTACCCCTGAAGCGCACACTCCCGAGGCCCAAAAGCACCCCGGAGAGGTGCGCCAATGGCGCCAGGTCACCGGACGCCCCGACCGATCCCTTTTCCGGGATACACGGATAAACCCCCTTTTCAAGCAACTGGCCTAACGCCTCAACCAAACCCGTGCTTACGCCAGAATAACCCTTGGAGAGGCTAAGGATTTTCAAAACCAACACCAGGCGGACGATGGCATCGGGCAGCGGTTTGCCGACCCCTGCCATGTGCGAAAGCACCAAGTTTTTTTGTAGCTTTTCAATCTGGCTGGAAGCGATTTTGGTCTGTGCCAAAAGGCCAAAGCCGGTGTTGATGCCGTAGGTGGTTTTGCCATCCGCGAGGACTTTGGCGACGGTGGCATGGGATTGTTCGATTTGGCGCAGGTGTTTGGCCTCAAGCGTCACCTTCGCCGGCCCCGCGTAGGCATCGCGCAGAATCTGAAGGTTAAGGCTATCCGGCTTGATTTCAACCAAGTCTGGGTTTTTTGTAGGACGGAACAAAGTTTTTCCTCCTAAAATGTCACTTTACGCCACCAGCTGGAAATAAAGCGCGATCGCCACCGATGCCGGCGCCACAACGCGCACCAGCCACAGCCAGGTGTTGAAAAAGATCGGGTTATCGCCCTTGAATTCGCTTTTGACCCAATCAGCCTTGAAGCTCCAGCCAACAAAGACCGCAATAAGGATACCCCCCACCAGCATCAAGTAATTCGCCGTGACATAATCAATCACCGACATGAAGTTACTGTCCCTAAAGGTATCAAACATCGGCAGTGGATAGTGGCCGGCCCAGACGTTGTAGGAAAGAATTGACCCGAGACCAATAAACCAGGCAACTGCGCCTGCTGTCAGCGCCGAAGCCTTGACGCTCATGCCATGGGATTCTTCCAGGTAGCTGACCGCGGGTTGAATGATTGCGATTGCCGAACTGAGGGCGGCAAAGGTCAGCAGGAGAAAAAAGACGGTGCCCACTGCCCCACCGTATTCCATCTGGCTGAAGGCCATCGGCAGGATGCGGAAAATCAGATCAGGGCCTTGATCGGGAGTCAAGCCGTAGGCAAAAACCAGCGGGAAAATCACCAGTCCGGCGATGATCGCCACCCCGGCATCGACCAACGAAATAATTACCGCGGTATGCGGGATGGAAATGTCCTTGGGCAGGTACGATCCGTAGGCCAGCATATAGCCGAAACCAATACCAATAGAAAAGAACGCCTGGCCGATAGCCATCAAAACAGTGTTTGCAGTAACATTATCTAAATTAAAGGTGAACATGTAATTCCAGCCGCTGGCGAAATCACCGGTCGCCATGGAGTAAAAGAACATTCCGATCAGCATGACAAAAAAGGCCGGCATCATAATCTTGGCGGCCTTTTCAATGCCCCCGGTTATCCCGTGGGCGACAATAGTAACAGTGATCGCCATAATCACGGTATGCCACAGGATCATCCTGGGCGGGTTGTTTTGCAGGTCATCAAAGTGGGCCCGCGCGACTTCGGGATCAACCCCACTGAAAGCCCCAGTGGCCGACAGCATGACAAAGTCCAGCACCTGACCGGCGATAACGCTGTAATAGGTTAATACAAAAAAGGCTGCGAGTAGGCCGAGCCAGCCGATAATGCTCCAGCGCGGCGATTTGCCGGCGGCAATGGCGACCTTTCTGGTGCCGCTGACAATATCCTTGTGGCCGCGTTTACCAAGTTGTAATTCAGCAATCAAAATCGGGATGGCGACAAACAAAACAGCACCCAGATAAATCAAAACAAAGGCGCCGCCGCCGTTCTCACCGGTCATATAGGGGAAACGCCAGATATTGCCGAGACCCACCGCCCCGCCAATTGCCGCCATTAAAAAACCCCACTGGGATGACCATTGTTCGTGTTTTGGGCCAACTGCCATTCTTACTCTCCCTCTATTTAAACCATTAAAATGTTACTTAAGCATCGGTAAATTCAAATTTTTGTCCTTCGCGCACGCCTTGGCCAATTCATAGCCGGCATCGCCGTGGCGCATCACCCCGGTCGCCGGATCATTCCACAGCACCCGGGCCAGGCGGGCGTCCGCCTCATCGGTCCCGTCAGCGACTATAACGACGCCTGCGTGCTGTGAGAACCCCATTCCGACACCGCCGCCATGATGGATAGATACCCAGGTGGCGCCGCCCGCGGTATTCAAAAGCGCGTTCAGGAGCGGCCAGTCTGAGATCGCATCGGAGCCGTCAGCCATAGCCTCGGTCTCGCGGTTGGGGCTGGCCACGGATCCGGCATCCAGGTGGTCACGGCCGATTACAATCGGCGCCGAAAGTTCCCCTGATTTCACCATGGCGTTAAAGGCGCGCCCGACCCGGTCACGATCCCCCAAACCCAGCCAGCAAATCCTGGCGGGCAGACCCTGGAAGGGTATCCGTTCTTTGGCCATGTCGAGCCAGGCATGCAAATGCGGATCATCGACCAGCTCTTTTACCTTTTGGTCGGTCTTGTAAATGTCTTCCGGATCACCGGATAGCGCAACCCACCGGAACGGCCCTTTGCCAGCGCAAAACAGCGGGCGGATATAGGCGGGCACAAAGCCCGGGAAATCAAAGGCATTTTTGACGCCTTCCTCCAACGCCACCTGGCGAATGTTATTGCCGTAATCAAAGGTCGGGATGCCCATTTTATGAAATTCCAGCATGGCGCCAACATGCACCGCCATTGATTCACGGGCTTCGCGTTCCACCAGGGCGGGATCAGATTTCCTCTTTTCCTGCCACTTGGAAACGCTCCAGCCGATCGGCAGGTAGCCATTGACCGGGTCGTGGGCCGAGGTCTGGTCGGTCACCGCATCGGGCCTGATCCCTTTTTTAAACATCTCCAGGATGATCTCGGCGGCGTTGCCGAGAAGCCCGACCGAGGTTGGGGTTGTCGCATTTTGAATGATCGACAGAGCTTCATCCAGGCTGGTGGCCATTTTATCGACATAGCCGCCCTCAAGGCGCTTTTCGATGCGGCTTGCCTGGCATTCGACGGCCAGCATATGGGCGCCGGCCATGGTCGCCGCCAGCGGCTGAGCCCCGCCCATACCGCCCAGGCCCGCGGTCAAAATCCACTTTCCCGAAAGATCACCACCAAAATGCTGGCGGCCCATCTCGGCGAAGGTCTCATAGGTCCCCTGGATAATGCCCTGGCTGCCGATATAGATCCACGATCCTGCGGTCATCTGGCCGTACATCATCAGGCCTTTTTTATCGAGCTCGTTGAAATGGGCCCAGGTCGCCCAGTGCGGCACCAGGTTGGAATTGGCGATCAAAACCCGGGGGGCATCAGGATGGGTCTTGAAAACCCCGACCGGTTTTCCCGATTGAACCAGCAGGGTTTCATCGTCCTCCAGGGTGCGCAGGGTTTCAACAATTTTATCGTAGCATTCCCAGTTCCGCGCGGCGCGGCCGATACCGCCATAGACCACCAGCTCTTCCGGGGCTTCGGCAACCTCGGGGTCAAGGTTGTTCATCAGCATGCGCATCGGCGCTTCGGTCAACCACGATTTGCAGGTGATTTCCGAGCCCGTCGGACTTTTAATATTCCGGGTATTGTCGATCCGGCCCTTGGCGCCCATGTTTGATGGTTCCCCCCTGAATTTACCGCCTTTTTTTTGCACCATCCACGGGGGATGGGCAAGGCCTTATAATTTGTTGAAGGTTGAAAGATACGCGGCTTTTATGGCGTCTTCGCCGGGGTGATGGTAATCCTTGACCCGCCAAACCCCACCGGCCATAACATCACGGACCGGACTGGGCTGGCCAGCAAAGACCAGGGCATCCAGAAATTCATCACCTTTGCACCCGGCAATTGCCGGGCTGTTTTCATCCAAAACCACAATATTTGCGCGGGCGCCAACCTGGATCCCGTCCAATGCATCACCCATCGCAGCGGCCCCCAATGCACCCTGCCAAAGTGTTGCCCCGGGGTTTTCTCCGGCAATGGCGCGGCGTTTTAAAGTCAGCCGCTGGCCGTATTCCAGCAAGCGCAGTTCTTCGCGGGGATCGACGCTGACGTGGCTGTCAGAGCCGATGGCATAGCGCCCGCCAGCCTTAAGGAAATTTTCTAAGGGAAATATCCCGTCGCCAAGGTTGGCTTCGGTGGTCGGACACAAAACCACCGTGGCGCCGCTTTCTGCAATGCCAGCCACTTCATCCGCGTTGATATGGGTGGCGTGCACCAGGTTCCAGGCGGCATTAACATCGGCGTTTTCCAAAAGCCATTCGACCGGGCGCTTGCCATGGGTCTCGAAGCAATGATTAACTTCACGCACCTGTTCGGCGATATGGATGTGGATCGGGCCGCCAGCGGAAACGGAATTAATTTCCCTCACAATTTCTTCCGGCACCGCCCTGAGCGAATGGAGCGCGACGCCGATTTGACATTTACCCTGAAGCATTTGTAGCAACGCGGAATAGTCATCGGGCGAATTGGTAAACGGCCTTTGGTCATCATCCACCCCGGCTTCGCCAAAATCCCCTCGCATATAAAGCACCGGCAACAATGTGAAATCTATCCCGGTATCGGTTGCGGCGGTGATCAGGGCATCTGACATCGCGGTACGATTTTCATAAGGGGTGCCATCGGCCTGATGGTGCAGGTAGTGAAATTCCGCGACCCCGGTATAGCCGGATTTGAGCATTTCCACATAAAGCTGGGCGGCTATCGCTCTCAGTTCTTCCGGCCCGACATCCTTCAGGGCGCTATACATAACCTTGCGCCAGGCCCAGAAATCATCGCCGTCTTTGCCTCTTTTTTCGGTTTTGCCGGCAAAGGCGCGCTGGAAGGCGTGGCTATGGGCATTGGCAATTCCGGGGATAGCGATGCCATCGATGCCGCCGGTTTCCCCTACAGAAATGTTAGAGATGATGCCGCCGTCATCTACCTCTACGGCGATATTTTTGGCCCAGCCGCTAGTGAGCAGGATGGTCTTGAAAACAGTTTTTGCAGCAATTTTTGCCATGCCAGAGGTATACATCAAATTTGGGAACCTGTAAGAGTTGAAATATGTGGGATACCATACTGATTAACGGCCTTATCGCCACCATGACCGCAGGGAAGGCCCCTTACGGGGCCATCAGCGATGGCGCGGTGGCGCTGGCCGGCGGTAAAATCGCCTGGGTCGGGGCGATGAAGGATTTGGAAAAAGCCCCGGCGGAATTGGCCCGGGATGTTGTCGATTGCGGCGGCCGCCTGGTTACCCCGGCGCTGATCGACTGCCACACCCACCTGATTTTTGCTGGTGACCGGTCGGGTGAATTCGAAGCCCGCCTGGCAGGCACCAGTTATGAGGATATTGCCAAAGCCGGGGGCGGGATTATGTCTACGGTAAATGCCACCCGCGCCGCCAGTGAAGAGGACCTGGTCCGCCTTGGCATGATGCGCGCGCAGACCATGATGGCTGAAGGGGTTGGCACCATCGAAGTGAAATCCGGTTACGGGCTTGACCTTGAGACCGAGATAAAAATCCTCCGCGCCGCCACCGCGGTGGGCGGAAACCTTCCGGTCAGGATTGAGCGGACATTCCTAGGCGCCCATACCCTGCCCCCCGAATTCAAGGATAACCGGGAGGGTTATCTTGATTTGCTGATCAAGGAGATCATGCCCGCCTTGCAAAAAGAAGGCCTTATTGATGCCGTCGACGCCTACCAGGAGGGCATTGCCTTTTCCGGAGAAGAAGTGAGCCGACTGTTCGAGGCCGCGACCGCCATGGGGATCCCGGTCAAGCTGCACGCCGACCAGTTGTCGGATATGGGCGGCGCCGCAACCGCGGCCAAATTCAAGGCCCTGAGCGCGGACCATCTGGAATACACCTCCGCGGCCGGGGTTAAGGCGATGGCCGAGGCCGGGTGTGTGGCGGTGTTGCTGCCGGGCGCGTTTTATTTTCTGAAACAAACCCAAAAGCCGCCAGTTGAGCTGTTGCGAAAACACAAAATTGCAATCGCCATCGCCACCGATTGCAACCCCGGCACCTCA
>SMXR01000025.1 GCA_004356215.1 Alphaproteobacteria bacterium
AGGAAAACATCCTTGCAGAGGAATTTCAAATCGCGGTTGCGCATCACCGCGCCGGGAAGCAGACCGGTTTCGGTCAGGATCTGGAAACCATTGCAAACCCCGAGGACAAAAACGCCAGCTTGGGCGCGTTTCACCACTTCGCGCATCACTGGCGAGCGCGCCGCCATGGCGCCAGAGCGCAAATAATCGCCGTAGGAAAACCCGCCCGGGAGTGCGATCAAATCAACCTCATCGAAACTGCTATCACCGTGCCAGACCATCAGCGGCTCAGAGCCGGTGATTTTGGTTAAGGCCACCTGCATGTCCCTATCGCAGTTTGATCCGGGATAAACAATAACGGCAGATTTCATGGATTGGTTCCTACTCCAGTTCAATCCGGTAGTTTTCAATCACAATATTGGCCAGAAGCTTTTTGCACATCTCGTCGAGGTCGGCTTCGGCTTTGGTTTTGTCTTCGGTCGCCAGCTCAATTTCCATATACTTGCCCTGGCGGACGCCGGTGACGCCCTCAAAGCCAAGGTTGTGGAGCGAATGCTCGACCGCTTTGCCTTGCGGGTCAAGAACGCCAGCTTTCAGGGTGATATAAATTTTTGCCTTCACTTTACCACCTCAAGGCCGCCCTTGGGCAAAACGCCAAGGCGCCGGGCAATTTCCTGATAGGCCTCTTCGACCCGGCCGAGATCGCGGCGGAAGCGGTCTTTGTCGAGTTTTTCCATGGTCTTCAGGTCCCACAGACGGCAGGTGTCGGGACTGATTTCATCCGCGAGGATAATAACTTCTTCACCGTCGCCATCGATATAGCGGCCAAATTCCAGTTTAAAATCGACCAGGAGAATTCCGACTCCGTAAAACAGTCCGCACATGAAATCGTTGACCCGCAGCGCCATGCCGGTAATCTGGTCGAGTTCTTCCTCGGTGACCCAGCCCAACGACAAGGCATGTTCGGGGGCGACCAGGGGGTCGCCAAGGTCATCATTTTTATAAGACAATTCAACGATTGAGCGATCAAGAACCATACCCTCATCAATACCAAGGCGCTTGGCCATCGAGCCGGCTACGACATTCCGGACAATCACCTCAAGGGGAATAATTTCCACCTTTTTGATCAATTGTTCGCGCATATTCTCGCGTTTGATAAAATGGGTCGGGATGCCGATGGTCTCAAGGCCAGTGAAAATCCGTTCCGAAATCAGGTTGTTCAAAACCCCTTTGCCGGAAATGCTGCCTTTTTTCTGGGCGTTGAAGGCGGTGGCGTCATCCTTGAAATATTGAATGAGCGTACCAGGCTTAGGCCCTTCGTAAAGAATTTTTGCCTTGCCTTCGTAAAGTTTTCTGCGTCGTGCCATTTTGGGCTGAACTCTTTAGAAGTATTTTGTTATGTTGACCGAAATTAGAGGCGCAACATAACCGAAGAGGCTCACGGGCACAATGGCCAAGACGCCTAAATCCAATTTTTTTTGAGCGAGCAGAATTGGAGTGATTATATGTTGATTTGAGGCGCGCTAGCCTTTATGTCAGCAGAGTAGGCAAAAATGTAAGGAAAATCCCTAATGACACAGTTTGAAGACCGCAAAAATGCTTTTGAAAGTAAATTCGCCCACGATGAAGAAATAAAATTCAGGGCGAATGCACGGCGCAACAAGCTTTTGGGGCTGTGGGCGGCAGACTTGATGGGGTTTTCCGGGGGTGAAGCGCAAGACTATGCCAAAGAGGTGATCAAGGCAGATTTTGTAGAGCCCGGCGAAGAAGACGTCTACCGCAAGGTCAAGGGTGACCTGGATGCCAAGGGCCTGGATATTTCCGAACACCGGGTTCGCAATGCCATGGCCGTTTTGATGGATGATGCCATGAACCAGATCATGGGCGAGGCGGACTAGTCAAAAACGCGCTTGAAAATGGTATCGACGTGCTTCAGGTGATAACCCATATCAAATAACGCTTCCAGATCGGTATCCGAAATTGCGCCGGTGACCTTTTTATCCTTTTTCAAATAATCCAGTAATTGACCACCGTCTTTCCACACCCGCATGGCGCTGGCCTGGACAATGCTATAGGCGTCCTCGCGGCTGACGCCAGCCTGGGTGAGCGCCAGAAGAACCCGTTGCGAATGGATAACACCGCCCAGTTTACTCAGGTTTTTCAACATATTTTCCGGGTAAACCATCAGGTTTTTAATAACGCCGGTAAGCCGGGAAAGCGCAAAGTCCAGGGTAATAGTGGCATCGGGCCCGATGTTTCGCTCTACCGAAGAATGTGAAATATCGCGTTCATGCCACAGCGCCACATTTTCCAGAGCCGGGGTCACGGCGCTGCGCACAATGCGGGCGAGGCCGGTCAGGTTTTCTGATAAAATCGGGTTGCGCTTGTGGGGCATGGCCGATGAGCCCTTTTGCCCTTTGGAGAAAAACTCTTCGACCTCGAGAACCTCGGTGCGTTGCAAATGGCGTACCTCAATGGCAATGTTTTCCACCGAAGAGGCGATCACCCCAAGCGTGGCAAAAAACTGGGCATGACGGTCGCGGGGAATAATCTGGGTTGAGATCGGCTCAGGCGTCAGCCCCATTTTATCAGCGACATGGGCTTCAACCTTGGGATCGACATTGGCAAAGGTGCCGATGGCGCCTGAAATTGCGCAGGTCGAAATTTCACGCTGGGCGGCAACAAGGCGTGCGCGGCTCCGGGAAAATTCGGCATAAAACTTCGCCATCTTGAGGCCAAAGGTGGTCGGCTCGGCATGGATGCCGTGGCTGCGGCCGATACAAATGGTGTCTTTGTGTTCAAATGCGCGGTCTTTTAAAACCTTGAGCAAACCATCGAGATCGGCCAGCAGAATATCGGCTGCGCGCATCAGCTGGATATTAAAGCAGGTATCGCCAACATCCGAGGAGGTCATGCCCTGGTGTAAAAAGCGGGCCTCCTCGCCGACATTTTCGGAAACATTGGTCAAAAAGGCGATGACGTCGTGTTTAACTTCGCGTTCAATCTCGTCAATTCGGTCGATATCGAATTTGCCACGCTCCCACACCGCCTTGGCGGCCGCTTTGGGGACAACGCCAAGATCGGCCATGGCGTCAAGCGCGTGGGCCTCAATCTCGAACCAGATCTGGAATTTCGTTTCAGGGTCCCAGATTTTTACCATTTCCGGGCGGGAATAACGCGGGATCATCTTAATTCCTTTACAGCTTGATTGCTGTTAGGCGCCCTCCCTTATCAAATAACAGCGTGGGGGACAAGCACTTAAACCCTTAACCGTCAAAGGGCGACCCCATATCAGGCATAAAAAATATCCAGATAAAGCGCAACCACCCCACCGCCACGGTGCCTTGGGCCAAGACCGAGTACATTTGTGGGCCGCGGTATTTAAGCGATGACCGCCAGATCGCGACGGACATAAAAGCATAATAAAAAAGGCTAACCATCAGGCCAGTGAAATGGGCGTCTTCGGATATTCCACGGGTGGATTGCTCAAACATATTGAACATGAACATCACCAGCCCGCCGAAAATCCAGTAGGTGGTGAAAAGTCTGATGTCACCGCGCCACAATCTTCCAAAAAAGCCCATTTAATCCGTCCTTCAAAATTGGTGATCTACAATAGACCCAAAGCCTTAAAAGAAGAATAACTGCCCTTGGCGACAATGACATGGTCGTGCATCGTTACCCCCAGTTTTTTGCCGGCTTCATCAATTTCCTTGGTCATTTCAATATCATCACGGCTGGGGGTGGGGTCGCCGAGGGGTGGTTGTGAACCAAAATCAAAGCTGACGCGCCAAGCTCAAGCGCGCGTTTGATCACTTCCCTGGGGTAGACCGGGGTGTGATCAATGGTGCCTTCCTGCTGAAGTTCATCGGCAATCAGGATATTTTTACGGTTGAGGAAAAGAATTCGGAATTGTTCTTTATTATGGAAGGCCATGGACGCCCGGCAATAATCCAGAAGCGCCTGCCATGAGCTGACCACAGGTTTGCCGAGAATTTGTTCCTGGGAAAGTTTCAGCGCCCCCTCCCGGATCATTTTAAAGGCGATAACGACATTATCGCTGACCCCGGAAACTTCCTTGAGGCGGGCGGGTTCGGCACTGATGACTTCGGCAAAGCTGTCAAATCTTTCCAGAAGGGCTTTTGCCATGGGTTTTACATCGCGCCGGGGCACGGCCAGAAATAACAGAAGTTCGATCAATTCATAATCTGCAATTGCTCCCTGACCGCCTTTCATAAAGCGTTCTTTCAGGCGCTTGCGGTGACCAATATAATGCGGTTCTTTTGTCATGGATGTATCACGTTATTTTTCATCATTTCAGAAGCTGTAAGGTGGTTTGTCCAGGCCACTTGGTGAAGTTGTAAAAACCTCAGGATCACCATCGGTAATTCCAATTGAATGCTCAAACTGCATCGAAAGCTGACGGTCCCGGGTTACCGCGGTCCAGCCATCCCCCAAAACTTTGGCATCAGGCCGTCCCAAATTTATCATTGGTTCAATCGTGAAAAACATGCCGGGTTTTAAGGCAAGCCCGCCCCCGGCGCGGCCGGTATGCATCACATTGGGGGCATCATGAAACACCCGGCCAAGGCCATGACCACAAAAATCGGTGACCACCGAACATCGCTTTCCTTCGGCGAAAGACTGGATAGCATGGCCTATATCGCCAAGCGTCTTGCCGGGCCGGGCTTGGCCGATCCCCAGCAGCAAAGCTTCATAAGTAATGTCAGATAACCGACGGGCCTTGGTTGATGGCTTGCCGACAAAAAACATGCGGCTGGTATCGCCGTGCCAGCCATCCAGAATCACGGTCACGTCAATATTCATTGTGTCGCCATCCCTCAGGCGTTTATCACCGGGAATGCCGTGACAAATAACGTGATTGATCGAGGTGCAGATGGATTTGGGAAATCCACGGTAATTAAGCGGCGCCGGATAGGCCCCGGCTTTCAGGATAAAATCATGACAAAGCCTATCCAGTTCACCGGTAGTGACCCCGATTTTGACAAAGGGGGTAATATAATCAAGGGTTTGGGCCGCCAGGCGTCCAGCCTTGCGCATTCCCTCAAAATTCTTTTCCCCATGAATTTTCACCCTATGGGTGGCGTGATCTGGGGCTTTTTCTGCGGCAATGTAATTCATTAGTTAAAACTTAATTAAAGCTAAAATTGTAATATTCATTTTATTTAACAAGTTATTAATGTATTTCCCCGAAAATGGCTAAAGTATTGAGGATTGTAACCGTTGGCACCAATAAGGCAAACCTAAATTAGGCAAGCCGGGTGTCCCGGTTCCATTTGTGTAAATAGGGAAGAATAGTTGACATTCAATTAAAAGGGCAGCTTTTTATTAGGCGCATTAGGCAGGAAAAAATAAAATGA
>SMXR01000002.1 GCA_004356215.1 Alphaproteobacteria bacterium
TGCCCTGGCGCTGGATGCGGTTCTGGGCACCGCCATGGAACCCCGCATGCCGGGCACGGTGCTGACTTATCTCTATCGCCTGGCCGGCGGCCTGAAAAGCACTCCGACCTTGCCAATGGGTGGTATGGGCAGTGTCACTGCAGCGCTGGCGGATGCGGCAACCAGTTTTGGGGCTGAGATCAGGACTGCGGCACCGGTCGAGCGCGTGTTGCTGGAAGGTGGACGTGCTGTTGGCATAGTATTGGCGGGCGGCAAAGAACTTCGCGCGCCATCAGTGATCTCGAATGCAGACCCCAAAACCACATTCCTGAAGCTGGTGGGGGCGCGCAACCTGGAAGCCGGGTTAGCGCATCGCATTGGCAATCTGCGCGCCTCTGGACGGGCTGCCAAGCTGCATATGGTGCTGAACAGCCTGCCCGATTTTACAGGTCTGCGGCAGGATGCGCTGGGTAATCGGCTGGTTATCGCACCGTCCCGTAAATATCTCGAGCGTGCTTTCAATCACTCTAAATATGGCGAGTTTTCGGACGCGCCGGCGATAGAAATCACACTTCCCAGTATCGCCGACCCATCGTTGGCACCGGCCGGGAAGCATGTATTGTCGGCCATCGTGCAATATGCACCGTACGACCTGAAGGGTGGCTGGGATGCTCAAAGGGATGCTTTTGTCGAGCGCCTTGTCGACGTCATTTCGGCGTATGCTCCGGACTTCAGGGACAAGATGACTGCCGTTGAATGCCTGACCCCGGTGGATATTGAACGCGAATTCGGCATGACCGGGGGTCACTGGCATCATGGGGAATTGGCCCTGGACCAGATGTTCATGATGCGGCCCACTTACGGCACCGCGCAGTACCGCACGCCGATCAATGGACTTTATCTGTGCGGTGCTGGCGCCCATCCGGGGGGTGGCGTCATGGGAGCTGCCGGTCATAACGCGGCGCACGCCATTATCGCGGGAGACAGGTGATGCCGGCAAAGTATGACAAGGAGCATTTTCGCAAACATTCGCTGCCGACGCCCTTCTATCCGCGTTTGGCAGAGCTGTTGCAGGACAGCAGCTGGAAATCCTGGAAGGGATATTTGTCCGCGGGTTATTTCGAAAATGTCGAAATCGAGTATTTCGCCATCCGCAATGCCTGCTCAGTCATGGACCTGTCGCCGATGTGCAAATACCGCATTAGCGGCCAGGATGCGGAAGCCTTCCTCAATCGCATGGTCACGCGCGATATGTCAAAACTCAAACCCGGCCGGGTCGGCTATAGCGTTTGGTGCAACGATCAGGGCAAAGTCATCGATGACGGGACCGTTTTTCGATTTGATGAGAATACCTACAGATTGTGCGCCTACGAGCGCCAATATGAATGGCTTATGATATCGTCGGCCGGTTTTGACGTGGACATCAGCGAGGAGACCGAAGCGGTGGCCGCTCTCAGTGTGCAAGGGCCAACGTCATTCGCGGTTCTGAGTAAGATGGGTTTGTCCGGTATCGAGACCCTGAAACCCTTTGGCATCATGCATTTCCCCTATCACGGCAGCGAGCTTATGGTATCACGCACCGGCTTTACCGCTGATCTGGGCTATGAGC
Organism: Alphaproteobacteria bacterium; assembly: GCA_004356215.1. GTDB lineage: Bacteria > Pseudomonadota > Alphaproteobacteria > Sphingomonadales > SMXR01 > SMXR01. The sequence continues at coordinate 1,589 of SMXR01000002.1, forward strand.
TGTGGGTCGAAAGCGCAAAGGCGCTGACCCTCTGGGACGAGCTGTTCGAAGCCGGAAAACATCATGGCATTCGCGCCATCGGCACCGGTGCGCTGGATATCGCCCGCATTGAAGCCGGATTTATTCAGGCCGCTGATGATTTTACGCCAGCTAATCATACCATTCGCAAGGATCATGACCGCTCGCCCCTCGAGCTCGGCCTCGGTTGGCTGGTGCATCTGGACAAACCCAATTTCACCGGCCGCAGGGCGCTGATCCGGGAAAAAGATAAGGGCTCAAGATACCGCTTTGTGAAGCTGGATATCGACGGCAACAAACCCGCCCATGCCAGCTATATTTTCCATGGCCACAAAAAAAAGGCGGGGGTTGTGACGTCCGCCGTGTGGTCACCAACTTGCAAAAAGAATATCGCCTTTGCATCGCTGGAAGTGGCGAGAGATCATCCCCTGGATGACCTCTGGGCAGAGGTCTATTACCAACGCGAGCTACAATGGAGCCGCGCCTGGCAACGATGCCGCGTTCACGACGCCCCCTTCTGGAACCCGCCGCGCCGCCGCGCCACGCCTCCTGGTTTATTCTAAAGGAAAAAGAAAAGGCCTGATCAACCTAGAGCAACCTGCTCATCCACGGCCCGGGCTGCGGCATCAATGGCTCCATCCACATAGGCGTAGGCAGAGGCATCAGAGTTTGCGATTGAAATTCTGCCTATTTGCGCGCGCCCCGCAATATGGGGCCCGCGCTCAGGATTCCAATCAATGGGATCAAATAATTCATTATATTCGTAGGCGTAGCCATGGGGCCAACGGTTTACCGTAATAGCAGCAATATCCCGCTCGGCATCAAAACCCCCGCCTGCAAGCGCACCGCTCATTTGCTGAAAAACATCTTCCTCGAAATCTGCAAAACTGAGTTGGTATAATTTTTGACTTCCCAAAACAAATTGTTCGCGACCCGTAAGGCCCTGGCCTGGCACATTTGGAACGTAGGTTCCATGGACCACAATCGGCTTATCCGGGCCGCTCGAAAAATGGTAATTCCCCACGCTGACCGGGAAGTCCAGGCGCATGGAAGACATCATGTTGGCCTTAGGAATATAAATTCTATTAAAGCCCAACTCAACGAAAGCCCGCCAGTTCCTGAGTGCAATATTTATATAAACTAGAGGGGTCCTGGTGGCGTATTCGATGGCCTCAACTTGTTTTTCAGGCACTTCGGGGCAAATATAGGGAATCATCCGGTTGTTACAGGCAAGAATGATATGTTTCCCACGCACCCTGCTGGCAGCCCCATTCTGGACATAAGTAACATTAACCGTCTTGCCATTTTTGCCGTGGCGAACTTCCACAGCGGTACTGTTAAGGCGAATGCGGACCGGAGAATTCTGGTTGTCCAAATTACCGTATTCAACCCGGGAAGTGACCAGTTCTTCCATGGTCTTTCCTGGCAAAGCGGCTGGAACTAAACCACGAACCAAGGCGCGGGCAACCCCGGCATTACCGTCAGGAAAATGAAAAATGTATGGCTCTTCATTTTCATCCCATCCCAGCTGCCGATAGGTCAAACCCAAACCAGAGGTTCCGGGCATTTCAAGCCGGGCCCCTTCCAAGGCAGAAAGGGCATCCCACCCAAGGCCCCAGTATCCTATGAACTTATCTCTCAAGATATCTGTTCCTTCACGGGGAATCCCGGCATATTTCTCAAGAAAATCGATATAGCTAATGCTGCGCAGGGTCTCGACCCTTTTTCCGTCCGGGACATCTGCCAGGAAATCGGTGTCGCTTTCCACCAGACGAATAAGGGCTTTGCGGGTAGCCGGTTTAACCGGGAAGGCCCTGAAAATTTCTTCCGCTGGTTTTTCACTTTTTTCGTAATAGAAATTTTGGAAAGGGTCCGGGACCAGCCGATCAAGGCCATAGGATTCCTTTTTGAAAAAAATTCCGGCCTCAAGGTTCCACCGATCATAAAAACCTTGATTAAAATAAGAATAAAACCGCCGGATATCGATCGAGAGGTCTTTCAAAAGCTGCCTTGCGACAAGGGAATAGTTTTTAGGTTCCTCAAGGGCCTGGCTGCCGCCATAGCCAATTAGCTTATGGCCATCGACATTAAACTCATTTCGCTTGGCGTGACCGCCAAAGTCATCGTGGTTTTCGAGTATGAGTATCCTGGCGTTTGGCCCGGCCTGGGCCCGGTACAGCCAGGCTGCGGAAAGCCCTGAAATTCCGCCCCCCACAACAATTAAGTCGTAGGTATCATCGGTCTGGGCTGAGGGCCTGGGCCACTCAAGACCCTCCCTGGCAACGCCGTGGGCAACTTCAAACGAACCAACGTGATCGCCCCTCAGGCCCGTAAGCTTAGGGGGATAATAATCTCCCAAAGAGATTTTTTGGCCGAATTTGGCGGCCACCTCAAAGGGTGATAAAGTGACCCCCGCTGTAATTCCCATGGCAAAACCGCCCATAAAATCACGGCGGGTAATTGTGCGACGAGGAGCCATAATCGAGCTTTCCAAGGGTAAAAAGATGGGCTAATATGTGATCACAAATTATATTTATGGGGGAGAGCAAAAGATAGGCCTAATATGAACGCTTGGTACATTCTTTGACCGGGTGAAAAAATCTTGGCAAGCTCAGGCCACGAAGAACTGTTTAAGCCAATCCGGACAGGTATACTTATAGAACAATAGAAAAAATGAAACTTAAAAACGATACTTTATCGGCCTATTGGATGCCGTTTACCGCGAACCGGGAATTTAAGGCCAATCCGCGCATTTTCGAAAGCGCGGATGGTTTGTATTACCGGACAACCGATGGCCGTAAGGTGTTTGACGGTTCATCGGGGCTTTGGTGCTGCGCCTTGGGGCACAGCCATCCCAAAGTGGTGGAGGCCATCCGTGAACAGGCCGGCAAGCTTGATTACGCCTCGCCGTTCCAGTTTGGACATCCGGCGGCGTTTGAGCTGGCAAATATTCTGGCCGACGAAATGCCGGATGACCTGAACCACATTTTTTTCACCAATTCCGGGTCGGAATCGGTGGACACCGCCCTCAAGATTGCGAGCGCATATCATCGCCTTCGCGGTGACGGTGCCCGCACGCGCATGATTGGCCGTGTGAACGCCTATCACGGGGTCGGGTATGGGGGTATTTCGGTGGGCGGCATGGTCAACAACCGGAAATTTTTTGGCACCCTTCTGGCGGGGGTAGATCATTTGCCATTTCCCTATGATCCTGGGACCATGGCGTTTTCCCGGGGCGAGCCGGAACCGTGTAATGCTTATGCCGACGAGCTTGAAAACATTATCGCCCTCCATGACCCCAGCACCATCTCTGCGGTGATTGTTGAGCCGGTTTTTGGATCGGCGGGTGTCTATGTTCCGCCCAAAGGGTATTTGAAACGTCTGCGCGAAATTACGGAAAAACACGGCATTCTACTGATATTCGATGAGGTCATTACCGCATTTGGGCGCCTCGGGTATGCCACAGCCGCCGAACGGTTCGGTGTGACGCCCGATATAATCACCACCGCCAAAGCCATAAACAGCGGCACAGTTCCCATGGGGGCGGTAGCTGTCCGCAAGGGTATCTACGAAACATTTCTTGACGAGACCAAATCAGGCATTGAGCTGTTCCATGGCTACACCTATTCAGCCCACCCCTTGGCGGTTGCGGCCGCGATCGCCGTACAGAAGATTTACAAGGAAGAGGGGATTTATGAAAGTGTGCGTAAAATTGAAGGGTATTACGCAGACATGGCCCATGCGCTTGGTGAGGAAGATGTTATCACAGATGTGCGCAATATTGGCCTGATGTGCGGCTTTACCTTCGCGCAAAAAGACGGGGTGTCAATGTCGCGTTCGGGGGCAATTTTTCTGCAAGCCTTTGAAAACGGCCTGAAAATTCGGGTTTCCGGCGACCAGGTGGCGATCGCGCCGCCATTGACTGTCAAAAAAAATGACATTGACAAAATCGGTGACCTGATGCGCCAGACGATTAAGGATGTTGGCTAAATGGATTTGAATGGGCGGCCTTCAGTTGCAAAACTTTGACACAATCATAATCGGGGCGGGCCATAATGGGCTAATTTGCGCCGCCTATCTGGCGCGAGGCGGCCAGCGCGTGCTGGTGCTGGAAGCGGCCGATACCCTTGGCGGCCTGGCTGCTACGCGCGAATTTCATCCCGGTTTCAAAACCTCGATCGCCCACTCTGTGAGCCAGTTTTCGACGAAAATTGCCCGCGACCTCAGCCTTGCAGCCCATGGGTACAAATTAGGAGAGCGGCTTGCGACCGTGGGCCTGAGTGATTCCGGGGATCATGTCATTTTACACAATGGTTCGGTTTCCGGGGTCAGCCCCAAGGATACCAGCGCTTATGTTGATTACAGAAAGACGATGCGGCGCTTTGCTGATGTATTAAAGTCGGCGTGGCTAAAGACCATGCCACGCATCGGCAATAATAGCCTCCCGGAAATCCTGACCTTCGCCCGGTTAGGGCTCAAGCTGCGCCTGCTCGGCAA